>JBAWXQ010000007.1:0-34133 GCA_037144015.1 bacterium | reverse complement strand
AGCAACCCGCTGCCAGCGGGTTGCGAGACTCAATTACCGGCAGAAAAATTGTTCCGGTTACTCTTTTGGTAGCGTATGTCACGGTTGTCCAGCGCTTGGCGGTTGCGTCCCCCAAACTAGCAGCTTGGTCGGCACATAAGTTTGTAAAGATACAGCGCTAAATCCGACAAGCTGCTAGCCGGCCTCCGCCACGCCGGCGCGCCCCGGCAGCGCGTCCAGCAGGGGGCGCAGCAGCTCGTCCGGCACAACGAAACTGCCGTCGGCCTTGCCGATCGCCACGTTCGCCTTGGCATCGCCGTGGTAATCGGTCCCGCCGGTCACAACCAGCCCGAGCTTGCGGGCCAGGCGCAAGCAGGCAATGGTCCGCTCGTTCCCGTGCTCCGGGTAATAGGCCTCGATGCCGCCGAGCCCCAGGCGGGTCAGCTCCGTCAGCGCCGATTCCAGGGCGGCAGGATTCTCGATCCAGGTAAACGGGTGCGCGATCACCGGCAGCCCGCCGGCGGCGCGGATCAGGCGGATGCCTTCTGCCGGAAAAAGGCGGAAGCGGTCGACATACGCGGGCATGCCCTTGGCCAGGTATTTGTCGAACACTTCCTGCGTGTTGGCGACATATCCGCGGTTGACCATGGCGCGGGCAAAGTGCGGCCGCCCCACCACGTCATCGCCGGCCAGGGCAGCCACCTCCTCCCAGGCCAGTGCCAGGCCGAAGTCATTCAGCCGCTTGAGAATCTGCTCGTTGCGCCATTCGCGCCCGTCCAGCACGCGGTCCAGGTTTTGCAGGAGTTCAGCGTG
The DNA here is from genome assembly GCA_037144015.1 of bacterium. Taxonomy (GTDB): domain Bacteria; phylum Verrucomicrobiota; class Kiritimatiellia; order RFP12; family CAIWXQ01; genus CAIWXQ01. Next base: position 33,341 of record JBAWXQ010000007.1, on the reverse strand, counting down.
CGCGGGGTCAATGCCATAGCCGAGGATGTGCAGCGTGCCGGTCGGGACTTCCGCGCTGATTTCCACGCCGGTCAGACCGGTCAGCCGGTGCGCCCGGCAGGCGTGGAGAAAGGCCTGTGCGCCGCGCACGTTGTCGTGGTCTGTCAGCGCCATCGCGCGGAGGCCGGCCTGCGCGCCGAGGGCCGCCAGCGCCTCCGGCGTATCCGTGCCATCGGAAAACGTGGAGTGCAGGTGCAGGTCAATCATGGGCAGAACTCCTGTGGCGGCTCGCGCCCTAGCAGCTTGTCGGATTTAGCGCCGTACCTTCACAAGTTTTGTGCCGACCAAGCTGCTAGTTTGGGGGACGCAACCGCCAAGCGCCGGAAAACAGTGTAATACGCAGCCAAAAGAGCCGCCGGAACAATCTTTCTGTATGTAATTGAGTTTTCGCAACCCGCGGGCAGCGGGTTGCGCAAACTCACAACCGCAGGCCCGTCAATGAACGGTATACGTCCGCCGCGCCGTCTCCGGCGTAACCGACGCCGCGAACCGGGCAATGGCCGCATCGTATGCGGCGGTGTGCCGGAAGGCCTTCTGCATCAGGCGCAGGCGCAGGTCCAGCCCCAGCGTGCCGCGCTGGCTGCGAAGTTCATCCAGCACGGCCGGGTAATCGGCGGGGTCGGTGACGGAGGCCACGCGCAGGTAGTTCTTGGCCGAGGCGCGCACCATGCAGGGGCCGCCGATGTCGATGTGGGTGCGGGCGGATTCCGGCGTTACGTCCTGTGCCGCGGCGGCCTGCTGGAACGGGTACAGGTTCACCACGACCATGTCGAACGACACGGCGCCGGTGCGGGCCAGGTCGGCGACATGGGCGGGGTTGTAGGTTTCGCTCAGCAGCCCCAGGTAGATCCGGAAATCGAGCGTCTTGACCAGGCCGCCCTGCATCTCGGGCTGCCCGGTATAATCGGAAACCTGAAACAGGTGGCGGCTGCCGCTGCCGAGCAGCGCCTGAATGGCCGTGAAGGTGCCGCCTGTCGAATAGATGCGGACATCCGGGCACGCGGCGACCAGCCCGGGAATCAACCGGTCCAGGCCGGTCTTGTCCGACACGCTGGCCAGCACCTGCCGCACCGCCACGCGGTCGTCCATCTCGCGCACAATATTCAAAGCCATGGCATTCTCCTAGCAGCTTGTCGGACGTAGCGCTGTACCTTCACAAACTTTGTGCCGACAAAGCTGCTAGTTTGGGGGACGAAACCGCCAAGCGCCGGACAATAGTGTAATACGCAACCAAAAGAGCAGCCGGAACAATTTTTCTGTCTGTAACTAAGTTTTCGCAACCCGCGGGCAGCGGGTTGCACAACTAGGAGACTGTCGGCAGAAGGCCCTGGACCGATCCGAGGCCTAATTCCGACAGTCTCCTAGGGCGCCGCCGGGGCCGGCAGGACAGGCGCGGGAAGGGCGCCGGGGCCGGGGCCGGGCGACGCCGGAGCCTCGCGGGTGACGGGCTGCCGGGCCATGTCATCCATGACCGAGCCTGTGCCCCGCCCGCGTGTCTTGGTCATCAGCAGCGTCAGGCAGATCGTGTTCAGCAGGAAGACAATCCCCAGCACAACGGTGGTGCGCGTCACCACGTTGCCGACGTTGGCGCCGAAGATGGATTCGCCCATGCCGCCGCCAAAGGCGGAGCTGATCCCCTCGCCCTTGCTGCGCTGGATCAGCACCAGGCCGATCAGCAGCAGGCAAACCGTGACTTCGACAATGGTCAGCAGAATCGTGAGAACATGCATCGCAAACTCCTTACAGGGCTCCGCGGATAATCGCCACGAACGCATCGGCTTTGAGTGCAGCGCCACCAATGAGTCCGCCGTCGATATCCGGCTGGCTCATCAGTTCCTTCGCATTTTCCGGCTTCATGCTGCCGCCGTACTGGATCCGGATGCCGGCGGCGGTCTGGGCATCGGAAAGGGAGGCCAGTACGCGGCGAATCAGCGCATGCACTTCCTGCGCCTGCGCCGGTGAGGCGGTCTTGCCTGTGCCGATGGCCCACACCGGCTCATAGGCGACGACAACCTTGCAGAGATCCGCGCCGAGTCCGGCCAGGCTGTCGCGGACCTGCGTGGTGACCACGTTCTCGGTCCTGCCGGCCTCGCGCTCGGCCAGCGTTTCGCCGACGCAGACAATCGGCGTCAGCCCGGCGGCCAGCGCGGCCCGGGCCCTCCGGTTGACCATGGCATCGGTTTCGCCAAAGAACGTGCGGCGCTCGCTGTGGCCCAGAATGACATGGCGCACGCCAAGATCCAGCAGCATGGACGCGCAGATCTCGCCCGTGACGGCGCCGGGCGCCTCCCAGTGCATGTTTTGTGCGCCCAGGGCGATCTTCGACCCGCCCAGCGCCCTGGCCGCGGCCTCCAGACCGGTAAACGGCGGGCAGACCACCACCTCGACAGGGCAGGCCCCCTCGCCCAGCTCCTGGCGAATCCCGGCAATCAGCGCCGCGCCTTCCGCCGCCGTCTTGTTCATTTTCCAGTTGCCGGCCACAATCTTCGTCCGCATCGAGAGGCTCCTTCTGTAGAAATGGAGATGTAGTATGGACCAGAGCCGCCTCCGAACGCAAGATCGGACGTGCGGTTCGTGGTTCGCCAAAAAGATGAAGGATCGTCTTAGATTGTTCCGTCATAACATGCGATGCATATGCGTCGCATCTTGCATGATCATGTGGGCGGACACAGAGGCCACAGAGAAAGAAAGAGAGCACAGAGAAAAACTCATGGTGCTGCGGCCGGCGAGCCGGCCGCAGTCAGGATTTTCTCTGTGCTCTCTGTTCCTCTCTGTTCTCGGTGTCTTTGATTTGTTCATTCATTGGGTTGCGGGCTGACGCCCGCCTTGGGTGATAAATACGGTGATTCCGGGTTTTTTCAGCCCCCCGGCCGTGGCGCCAGCCCCCGGCCGGAGAAGGCGGCCGCGACCCTGCTGAGGAGTTCAGCCTCCCGCCACGGCATGGGCAGGACCGGAATGCTGAACCGCTGCAGGATGTCGAGCGCCGGGCGAACCAGCGTTTCGCGGGCCAGCACAATGGCCGGCAGCCGCTGCGTGCGCCGGTCATCGCGCACGCGCAGCACCAGGTCCGTGCCGTCCATATCCGGGAGCCGCAGATCCAGCACCAGCAGGTCGATCGGCTGCGCGGCGCACCGCGCGAGCGCCTCCTGCCCGGTGCCAGCCCACACCGCACCGTACCCGCGCGCCGCAATCGTCTGCCGCAGGGTTTCGCCCATGGGCTGCTCGTGGGTGACCACCAGCACGGTCGGCGGCGGCGCCGCCGGCAGGCGCACATGCACGGCCGTGCCGCGGTCCATGCCCGGCACGGGGCTTTCGATCACCAGCGTGCCGCCGTGAAGCTCCACGATTTCGCGCGAGATGGAGAGCCCCAGCCCGGAGCCGTTGGGGTGGTCGCCCACCTTGAAGTAGCGCTGGGTCACCTTGGCGATGGCGTCCTTGGGAATGCCGACGCCATTGTCGCAGACCATCGCCTCCACCCACTCCGGCGCGGCCGGGTCGGCCAGCAGGCGCACCGTGACCGCGCCCTCCTCCTGCGTGAACTTGATGGAATTGCCGATCACGTTGATCAGCACGCGCTCCAGCTTCTGCGGGTCGCACATCGTGAAAAATTCGCGCGCCGGCGCGTCGAGGGTCAGCCGCTGCCGCTTGGCATCGGCCTGCACGCGCAGCGCGTCGAGGCTGTTCTGGGAGAGGTGGCTGAGCGGCACGCGCGTCTTGTTGAGGGTGAGCGTGCCGTTCTCGAGCTGGCGCAGGTCGAGGATGTCGTTGACGGTTCCGAGCAGGCGGCGGCAGTCCGACTCCAGGCGATCCAGGTACTGCACCGCCTTCTCGGGGAGCGGGCCGACCACGCCGCGAAGCATGTTGCCCACAGCGTAAATCATGGAGGTCAGCGGCGTGCGCAGCTCGTGCGAGACATTGGAGACGAACTCGGTGCGGGCGCGGTCATGAGCCTGCAGCCGCTCCACGGCCGTCTCCAGGGCGTCCAGGGTCTGCCGGCGCAGCGTGATGTCGCGCACAAAGAAGCAAAGCTGCCCCTCCTCGTCGAGGTCAACCTGGTTCACGGCGATCTCGGCCGGGAAGCTGGTGCCGTCGGCACGCCGGCAGCGGGCCTCGATGAGGGTGTAGCGGCTGTGGTTGAGGTTCGCCAGCACCGTGTCGATCAGGCGCTCGTCCGCACCGGAGATGAGGTCGACCACCGGCAGCCCGAGCAGCTGCGACTCGTCGAGCTTGAAAAACTCCGCCGCACGGCCGTTGAAGTCGAGGATCACCCCCCGGCGGTCGGTGATGAAGACGCCGTCGTAGACGCTCTCCAGCAGCTTGTCGTAGGGGGTGTCGCGTGAAACGCGGTCGCGGCGGCGCGCCACAAATGTGGTCGAGGCCGGCAGCTTGCGGCGGCGGCGTGCGGGGGAGGGCGAAGGCTCCGCAACCGCCAGCGTCGCAGGATCCAGATCAATGCGCATGGTGCGCGCGGATGGATCGTGGGCGCTCATGCGCTTCGGGAAGCATTCGCCGCCCGAAACGCCTCGGTCAGCATGGGCACCAGCGCCACCACGTCCCCCACGATGCCGTAGGTTGCGGTCTTGAAGATTGGCGCATCGGGGTCCTTGTTGATGGCCACGATGACGTCGGACGACGACATGCCGGCCAGGTGCTGGATCTGCCCGCTGATGCCGCAGGCGATGTAGAGGCGCGGGCAAACCGTCTTGCCGGTCTGGCCGACCTGGTGCGAATACGGCATCCAGCCGGCATCCACGGCGGCGCGCGACGCGCCGAGGCCGGCGCCGAGCACCCGGGCCAAATCCTCCAGCAGCCGGAAGTTCTCGGCCTTCAGCATGCCGCGGCCGCCGGCCACAATGATGTCGGCCTCCGCGATGTTGGCGGTGCCCGACGCTTCGGGCGTGTAGCCGATGCGTGCGGTGCGCGAAACCAGCAGCGCCGCGGCCACCTCCGCAACCTGCACCTCGCCGCAGCGGGCCGGATCGGCCGCGGCCGGCTTCATCACCTTGGGCCGGACCGTGGCCATCTGCGGCCGGGCGGTCGGGCATTCGATGGTGGCGAAGATGTTGCCGCCGAAAGCCGGGCGCGTCTGCAGCAGGCGCCGCGTCTTCGGGTCAATGGCCAGCCCGGTGCAGTCGGCCGTGAGCCCGGCATGGGTCAGGATGGCCACCCGCGGGATCAGGCTCCGCCCCACGGTGGTTGCACCGCACAGCACAATGGCCGGCTGGTGACGCCGGATCAGCTCGGCCAGCACCGCGGCATACGGCTCGTCCGTGTAGCACGCCAGCTCCGGCCGGTCCACGACCAGCACGCGGTCTGCGCCACCGGCCACCAGCGACCCGGACAGCTGCTGCACCTGGCTGCCCAGAAGCACGGCGCACAGTTTTTCTCCCAGCGCATCCGCCAGCCGCCGCCCCTCGCCCAGCAGCTCCAGCACCACGGGGTTGATGCGTTCGTCCTCGACTTCCGCAAAGACCCAGACGTCGCGCCAGACGTCGGCCACGGCAGCGGCGGCCGCCTGCGGCGGCCGTTCGATGGCGCTGACCGGGCAGGCATCCACGCACGCGCCGCACAGCGTGCAGCGGTCCATGTCCACCACGGCGATGCCGTCGAGCTTCAGCGCGCCAAAGGGGCAGGCCCCCACACACGCGCCGCAGGAGGTGCAAAGCTTGGGGTCGATCTTCAGAAGTTTTTCAGGCATGGCTCACGACATCCTTCAGCTTGCCGACCAGTTCCGCCACGACCGCCTCGGGCGCGCCCTGCAGCATCACACCGCCGGTGCGGAGCTTGGGCGGAAAAATGCGCACCACGCGCGTGGGCGACCCGTCGAGGCCGAGCAGCTTTAGATCCGCCTCCAACTCCTTCGCGCCCCAGCGCGGCACCACGGCCCGGCGCGCCCGGCGCAAGCCGGCCAGCGACTGAAAGCGGGGCTCGTTGATCTCCTTCACCACGGTCAGCACGCAGGGCAGCGAGGTGCGCACCGTCTCGTAGCCCGTGTCCAGCAGTCGCTCCGCAACCAGGTGCCCGCCGGCGCCTGCCGGCGAATTGCCCTTCTCCACCGAAACCACCCGCCGCACGTACGTGACCTGCGGCAAATCCAGGTGCGTGGCCACGCCGGGGCCGACCTGCGCCGTGTCGCCGTCGGCGGCCTGCTTGCCGAACAGGAGAATGGCGGCGCCGCCGAGACGCTTGACGGCCAGGGCCAGCGTGTAGCTGGTGGCCCACGTGTCGCTGCCGGCAAAGGCGCGGTCCGAGAGCAGCTGCGCCTCATCCACGCCCATGGCCAGCACTTCGCGCAGGGCCTGCTCCGCCTGCGGCGGCCCCATGGAAAGCGCCGTCACGCGGCCGCCGAACTTCTCGCGCAGGCGCAGCGCCTCTTCAACCGCATAGAGGTCAAACGGGTTAACGATCGATCGCACCCCTTCCCGGATCAGGGTGTTGGTGCGCGGATCGATTTTCACGTCCGCAGTGTCCGGCACCTGCTTGATACAGACAATAATGTGCATACAGTAAGTTCCGCGAAAGCCGAGTCTGTTCCGCCGAGAGCCCTGCTGCGTGTCGGCGCCAGCCAATCACGTGAGCGCGTATGATAGGATAACCCCAACCCGGTCGCAAGCGCGCACTGCCGCCGCAAATGCATCGCATGCTACGACGGAACGATCTAACCAGGCTGCGACCGGCCCGGCGGCTAGATCCGGGCGCGCTTGCCCACCCATTCGCGCATGGAGGCCACGGTTTTTTTCCACGTGGCGGGCGACATGCGCTGGTCGAGAAAGCGGTCGTAGAGGCAGAGAAACGCGCCGGTAAAAGTCTCGATGTGCAGCATGCGCTCCTGAAACTGCCCGGACACATCCACCTGCTCGCTCTTGGGCAGCTTCAGCCCGCGGAACCCGAAGTCCGCATCCACCGTTGCGCTCCACACGGTCTCTCCCTCGGTGGCCAGCGTAAACTTGGCGCGCTTCACCCGCTTGCCGCCCAGCAGCGCAATGCCGGCCTCGCGGCTGTCGAACGGGTTCCCCTTGCGCAGCACGGCTTCGTGCGCCCCCTGTCCCTCGCGGAAAAACGTAACCGGTCCCTCGAGGACCATGCCGTACTGCGGCCCGCCCTTTTCGATGTGGAACAGCCCGCCCTCGACCTCCCACCACCACCAGAGCCAGGTCAAAAAATCCATGCCCAGGCTGACGTTCTCGTCCGGCGGGACTTCCGGATCCGGTGAAAAGGAGACCGCGGAAACGTCGTGGCTGTTGACCTGCCTGCGCTTGAGCGCCGCGGTCTCCGCGTTCAGCAGGACCGGCATCACGCCCGTGGTTTCGCGGAAGGCGCCGGAAAAGCGTTCGACCTGCGGTTCGGCGAGGGCGCCGGCCAGCACGCGGTCGTTGCGGAAGTCCACCACCACCGGCAGCCCCGTGAGCGTGGGGGGCATGGACGGCAGCAGCCGCTCGTAGATCGCATCGCGGATCTCGCCGCGCACCTGCCGCGGCAGCGTAGTGGCATTGCGCGCGCGCAGCTGCACCTCCTCCTCCAGCCGGGTGTGGGCGCGCAGCAGGGCCTCGGGGATCTTGCGCTCGGCGCGCATGAGCGTGGCGTGCAGGTAGCCGCCGAAAACACAGTTCTCCTCGGTCAGCCGGGTGTCGAGCAGATGCCGGCCGCTCACCCACCCCTGGATCGGCTCGTGGCCGAGCGTCTCGATCGGCGGCGCGGCATGGGCCGCAAACCGCTCGACCAGCGACGGGCCGAAGCTCTTGGTGAGATAGAACAGGCGGAACGAAACGCTGCCACGATCAAAGCCCATACATGCTCCCTGGCGTTTCCTTGCGGGGAAAGCCGGTGTTGCGCTGGCGCGGCTGGCCAGCCGGTGAACGCTCAGCCGGGGCGCAGCAGCGTGCCGCGCGTTCCGGTGCAATTCTGTCCGCAGGAACCGGACGCATGGTCGCCGTCCCGCGGCGCTGCGTCAAGCGTAACGTTGTGCATCGTGTAAGGGTCACTCACACGTTGGCTGGCGTCAGCCAAGTGGCAGCGGCGTCTCGCCGCTGGCGGCTTGGATGCAGCGGCGAGACGCCGCTGCCACCTTGCTGCCCACGTGTGACCCTTACTGCATCGTTGACCCACAATCACCCCCGCGCCACGGTCACGGTCCAGATGCGCCAGGCGCCGGCACGCTTGAGCGTGGCTGCCGCCTCGCTCAGCGTGGCCCCGGTGGTCATGACATCGTCCACCAGCAGCACCGTTCGTCCGCGCACCCACTCCGGCGCCAGCACGGCAAACACCCCGCGCACGTTCCTGCGCCGCTGGTCCGCATGCAGCCGCGTCTGCGTGGGCGTGGCACGTGTCCGCGCCAGCACATCGCCGGCGTACGGCCGCCCCAGGCGTGGCGCCAGGGCGGCGGCCAGCAGGGCGGCCTGGTTATAGCCGCGGTCGCGCTGCTTCTGCCGGTGCAGCGGCACCGGCAGCACGAGGTCAACCTCCTCGGCCGCATAGCGCGCCAGAACGCACCCGTGCAGCAGGTCGGCCAGATCCTGCCGGAGCCAGGTTGCCCCGCCGTACTTGAACTGGTGCAGAATTTCGCGCAGCACGCCGCCGAACCGGCCGGCGGAGCGCGCCCGATCAAAGGCCGGCGGATGCTCCTGGCAGGCGCTGCAGTCAAATTCGTGCGTGCTTCGCCCTTCGATCAATAGCCCGCACAGGCGGCAAAGGCTGGATTCCCGCAGCTCGATGGTGCGGAAGCAGTCCCAGCAGATGTGGCCGCGCGGCCGGTCAACAGCCCGCGCGCAGCCGGCGCAGTGGCGCGGGAAGACCAGGTCCAGCACCGCGACCGTGGAATCCGTGGCGCCGGAGTATATGGCGGTCATGAACATGGCGTGTATGTTGGCGCATCCAAGTGGAAGGACACAGAGGTCACAGAGAAAGAAAGAGAGCACAGAGAGCTTTTCGTTCGGCTGCGGCCGGCTCACCGGCCGCAGTCAGAAATTTCTCTGTGGTCTCTGTTCCTCTCTGAGCTCTCGGTGTCCTTGATTTGTTCATTCATTGGGTTGCGGGCTGGCGCCCACCTTGCGATCATCCTGCTCAGGTATATGCGCAGAGGCGGAAAATCTTACATGCAAATATAAAATATTTCAGGCCGCGCTGCCGGACTTTCGCTGGCTCAACCACGTGGCAGCCACAAACAGAAGTCCGCCGCCAGCCAGGTGAAAGAGGTCTCCCCTGCCGCCGAACATCAGCAGAGACACCCCGGCCGCCAGCGGAATCTTGAGGTTGTTGAACACGGCCAGAACCCCGGCGGGCGTGCGGCGGGCGCCGGCATTCCAGAGGAAGAACCCCAGTCCGGACGCGATCAGTCCCAGGTAGATCACGGCGGCCACCTGCCCCGTCGAAAGCGACACGGACCCGCGCGGCACAGCCAGCAGCGCCCACGGGAGCGTGGCCAGCGTGCCTCCCAGATAGAGCCAGCCCATCACGGCACGGTCATCCGGCCGGGCCGGCCCGCGCGCCCACTCGCGGTAGGCGAGCTGCCCCAGCGCAAAGCAGAGATTGGACGCCTGCACCAGCAGGAAGCCGCGCCACGGCGCCAGGAGGTTGTCGCGGTGCCACAGCACCACGCCCGCGCCGGCGGTCGCCAGCAGCGCGGCAAACAGGGCGTTCCAGGAGATCCGCCGCTGCCGCAGATCGTGCAGCAGCGTGACGTAGACCGGCGTAAACACCGTGAACAGGGCCACTTCATGCGGCTGCAGGTAGACGAAGCTGTCGTTGTAGCAGATGTACATGAGGCCGAACTGCACGGCCCCGATCAGCAGCAGCGCCCGCATGTCACGCGCCGGGACACGCCGCAGGAACGGCAGAAACACACACATGGCCAGCGCCAGGCGCGTGCAGGCCAGGAATGAACCGGGGACGCCTTCCAGCGTCTTGCCGATCAGGCCGAAGGAGAAGGCCCAGATGATGGAAGCGATGAGGAGCCAGAGCATGTTGTGCTAGCCGCCTGTCGGATTTAGCCTTGTAAAGACACAAACCCTCTGCCGACCAGGCTGCTAGTTGAGCAACCCGCTGTCAGCGGGTTGCGAAGCCTCGCATGTTATGAGGGAACAATATAAGGCGGGCGCCAGCCCGCAACCTAACAGATGAGCAAGTCAAGGACACCGAGAGCACAGAGAGGAACAGAAACCACAGAGAAATACCCGACTGCGGGCGGCGAATTCGGTGGACGATGGGGTGTCTTCTCCTCGTTATCCGCTATCGTCGCCGTCATCGTCCACCGGCTGCCTGCCGCTACCGGGGCAGTTCGGCGGTCAGGGGGCCGCTGCGGCGACCGCCGGCTTCCTTATAGCTGCACTGGGCCAGGCGGTTGGTGCCGTATGTGCCGGAGAAAGCAAAGCTGCCATTGGAGCGTCCGCCGCTACCCTTGCCTTCGCCACTGATCTCCGTTTTCAAATCCGTTTTGATCGTTCCGACATAGTTCAGGGGGGTGCCGCCCCAGCTGGAAACGTAGACCGCGTCATAGAGGCCTTCCCCCTTTGCGGTGAGCGTTGCCGACCAGGTGCTTTCCCGGCCGCCGAACGTGCACGTGCCCTTGATGGACAGGGTTCCGGCAGGTTTGGACTCCTCCTTGTCCGGCGCGGCAAGGGCCGCCAGAGCCCACAACCCCGGCGCCAGGCAGGCTCCGCCCAGCAGCAGCGATGAAAAGAGACGCGCGACTGATTTCCGCTTCATTGGCAACATCCTCCCGGTTATTTACCCGTCCCTGCGGCCGGCAGCCCATTGGCCTCGCTCCGCGCCTCCGGCGGCTCGAGCATGCCGTGGAAGCGCAGATAGGAGTCGGCGACGTCGTTGCCCATGTAGCGGCGCAGCGTCTTGGGGTCCGCGCTCTTCAGGTCCACGAGGATCAGCCCGTCCACCACGAAGCTGAAGTCCGGATCCACGTTGAAGGCCACCAGCCGCCCGCCCAGCTTGAGGTACTGGCGCAGCAGCACCGGGATCCCCTTGTGGTCGGGCTCGACTTCCTCGACCAGCCCGGCGACCTGGTCCATGTCATCAAAGAAATCGCGGTATTCAAGCTGGTTCCACTCGGCGGTCCGCGGCGGACGCGGCGGCCGGCGCGGCTTCACCAGGTCGGCGAGGTCCGAGGACATGCGGATGCGGCGCAGCGACTCGATGATCATGTTGCGCGACGCCTCGCGGTATTCGTTGGTGATGCTGACCGGGCCGAACAGGATGCGGTAGCGGGGGTTTTTGCCGATGAACGCCGAGATCCCCTTCCAGAGCAGCAGCAGCGAGGTGTAGGCGCGCTGGTATTCCGGCCGGACAAACGAGCGGCCCAGCTCGATCGCCGGCTGGATGCGGTTGAGAAAGCGCTCGTCGAAGCGGAAGACCGTGCGCGTGTAGAGCCCCTTGACACCGAAGTCATCGACAATGCGATCGGCCATGCCGAGGCGGTAGCCGCCGACCACCTCCTGCCTCGCCTTGTTCCACATGAACAGGTGCCAGTAGTACTTGTCAAAGCGGTCGATGTCCAGCGCCTCGCCGGTCCCTTCGCCCACGGCGCGGAAGGTGATCTCGCGCAGGCGCCCGATTTCGCGCATCAGCGCCGGAGCCTGGCGGGCCTGCGCGACATAGACCTCCATGTCGCCCGACTCGATCATCTTCTGCTCCGGCGGAAGCGCCGCAATTTCGCGGGCATAGGTTTCGGCCGGCGCCGGCAGGCAGACCGGATCTGCCGGCAGAGCGCGCGGCAGGCGGATGAAAAACGGCCGGCGGCGGCGGCTTTCGCGCTCCGCCAGCAGATACGTGCGCAGCCGCAGGAACCGGATGAGCTTCTCGTCGCTGGAAATGTCGGCCATGTCCTTCCACGGAATCGGCGAGCCGACCCGCAGCCGGAGCTCCTGCCCCTGCTTGTTGGTAAGCTGGCGCGGCAGCAGCAGCGTCCGCAGGCGGGGATGGATCACCCCGGCAGCCTGAAAGCCGAACCCGTTGTGGCCATGAAAATAGACCGGCAGCACCGTGGCCTGCGTATGGCGCACGATGGCGGCAATCTTGTGGTCCCAGGCGGGATCGCGGACCAGGCCGCAATGCAGATCGAAGCTGGAGACCTCGCCGGCGGGGAAGATGCCGAGCATGCCGCCGCCCTGGAGCCAGCGCAGGCTGTCCTTCATGGGCTGGCTGTTTCTGGATGCCGCGCTGCGCGCGCCGAACGGATCCACAAGGATAAACTGCTCGCGCATCTCCGGAATGGCGCCCAGCATGAAATTTGCCATGCAGCGGACATCGGGACGGGCCGACTGCAGAAGCGACAGCAGGATAACCCCCTCAACGCCGCCAAAGGGGTGGTTGGCCACCACCACGACCGGCCCTGTTGCCGGAATGGCGGCCCGCTCCTCGTCCGCCACGAGATAGGAAACCCCCAGGACCTGCAGGGTGCGGTCGGCGAACGCCAATGCGGGATCCATCTGGCTTGCCTTGTAATGCGTCGCGTTCAGCTTGGGAATTCCCAGCATCCACTCCAGCATGGGGCGCGCCGGCAGCAGCAGGTTGCGCAGCAGCAGGTTCGAGATGCGCTGCAGCGGCAAATGGAACACACCATCCGGGTTTGCTTTTTCAGCCATGCCTCATTCGCTCCCCAAATCCTCGTCCTGCAATCGCCGGCTACCGGCGGCCCCCGTTGCCGGAAAGGCGCCCCGGCTGCTCCGGGCTCCGCCACCGGCGGCGATGCTGGCGGTGCTGCCCGGAGCCGTGTGCATCATCCGGACGCCGGGCAGGCTCGTCATCCCGTCCTTCCCGCGACGACCGGTCCTTCGACCATTCCGCCAGCAACCCCGCCACAACCAGCAGCAGCACCAGGTGCAACCCGATCCCGCGCACCAGCAGCGGGTGCCAGATGGCCGTGATGGCAAAGGCCGCGATGCCGCCGGACACGCCGTAGACAAACCCCCTGCGCCACCCGGCGTGGCGCGGCGCGGCCGCGCCCGCCTGAAACGCCGGCACCAGCAGCAGCGCCAGGAAGCCGAGCAGGGCCGGCAGACCCATCGTGGAGCCGATCACCAGGTAGAGGTTCTGAATGTCCGGCTCGGATGGCCCGGTGGGCATGGGCTTGGTGCCGGTGTACTGCTCCACGCGGCGCTGGTAGCTGCCGATCCCCTCGCCCAGCCACGGGTGCGTCAGCATCATCTCGACGGCCGACTGCCACTGCGGATAGCGCCGCTCCGGCTGCCCGTCCGGCGTGTACAGCGCCGTGGAACGGAACAGCACCTGCTGGCTGGTGACCCGTGTTCCGGTGTCCGGGTCCCGGAAGTTGCCGACATGCTCCGTCACCACCGTGACCCAGAGCGTGACGGCCAGCACGGCCATCGCAAACGTGCGCCAGCCACGCGTTGCCGCGATCAGCAGCATCACGCCCAGGACACTCCCGAGCGACGCGGCGGAAAGGTTCACCAGCAGCCCGCAAGCCAGCAGGAGCCACAGCCCGGCACGCACCCACGGGCCGGTCGCATACAGCGCCACGCCGAAGAGAACCGGCAGGGTCATGGCCAGCCAGCCGGCCAGCACGTTTCGGCTCTTGAATGTGCCGACCACCCCGCGAACCGGGTCGCCGCTGCCCAGAAGAAACTGCCCCAGCGCCAGCAGCACGATCAACGCGGTCACGCCCAGCACCAGGTTGATGACGCCGCGCAGGCGCTGCGGCTGGTGACGCAGGAGGTCGTCGTACAGGATGTACCCGATCACAAAGTATTCGAGCAGCTGCACGGCCTCGCGCAGCGCGTCGCCCGCACCCTCGCGCTCCACTGCGTAGAGCGACAGCAGGGCCGGCAGCACAAACGCCACCACCTGCCATGGCAGGGGCCAGGGCATCCGCCACCACTCGCGCTGCGACATCACCTTGACCAGCCAGCAGGCGCCAGCGAACAGCACCAGCGGCTCGATCAGCGAAAGATGCAGCCCCTGCAGGTGAAAGTCCCACTGGGTGGGCGCCAGCACGATCGTGGCCAGCGCGGCCCAGCGGCAGCCGGTCGCAGCCAACTTCGACAGTTCTTCGCGCTTCATGGACTGACACCCGCCTTCTCGGTTCCCACGGGGACAAAGCGGGGGCTGGAAGTCAGCAACAGCTGATCCAGCCGCACGCCATCCTCGCGATGTATGATGGTCAGGGTGTGCAGGCCCTTGGTGAGGGTCGGCGGCGGCGTCATCCGGGAGACCGGATACTTAACCCAGTGCCAGGCGTGATAGGTCGCGTCCGCGCCGACCAGAAATGGCGGCCGGTCGTCAATCTGCACCAGGATCGTATTGCTGCATTCGCCGTCCCAGAGCGTCCGGAGCCAGAAGGTGTAGGCGCCATCGGCCGGGACGTCGACCAGGATCCGTGCCGTGCCGGCCTTCACCTTGGGGGTTTTCCCCGCCCCGAGCGGGACCTCCAGGTAGGCACGGCCCGAGGCGCCCTCCATCGGCTTGATCCCGGCCTGCGGCACATCCGTTTGCACCCGCAACATCGGCGCTTCGTTCGTCACCGCCGACTCCGCCTCCATGCAGATGTTGGCGGCCAGGCCGAAACATGCCGGAAAAGCCACCGACAGGGCAAACAGACCGAATACAGGGAACCGTTTCATGCCGCAGATATTACCCGACCGCCCGCCATCCGGCAACCCTTGCTAGCAGCCTGTCGGTCAAGGCCTTGGGGAGGCACAAACGATCTGCCGACCCGGCTGCTAGCTAAGCAACCCGCCGCCAGCGGGTTGCGAAGACTCGAAATCTGCCAGAAAGAACCTATACGGAGCAGTTGGGTTGAGCAGGAGAAGCAGTTGTGTTCACACGTAACCGCCACCCTTACCCGCCTTCCTTCGCGATCACCCACGCGCCAAGCACGGATATGTCGTCTGTCGGTGTCCCCGCCCCATGAAGCTCACGGAAACCATTACCGCCCTGCCATGGCGCCTGTTGTGATGGCAGAGATTTCGCATGAACGGTAGACGCCAAACGCCTCCTAACACCGCGACGAACGTCAGCGAGCACCAGCGGCTGCCTGTCCAAGGGTTCCTACTGTCCAGCGGCCGGCCGCTGGTGCATCGCTTGGTTCGCGCTCTCAATGATCGCCGTAATGCGTGCGGCACTGAGCGATCCAGATTGCGCCGTCCACAATCTTGTAAACCAACCGGTCTTTCTCGTTAATGCGTCGACTCCAATAGCCGGACCGTCCCTTTAACAACTCGGGATTGCCTATCCCATGGTGTCCGTTTCGCTCAATATCCTGCAGAAGAGCATGGATGCGCTTCAGGGTCTTCTTGTCCTGCGTCTGCCAATAAAGGTAGTCGGCCCAACTGTCGTCCGAAAAGACCTTGTTCATGGCTAAACCTCGGCAAGTGCGTGCACTTTCCCGTTTCCCGTCTCCAGTTGACGGATGGATTTCTTCAGGACTTTCTGATTGGCAGGGGCGTGGAAGGAATCATCGGCGACAATGTCAAAGGGAATTGCCTTCCGGATGATGACTTGCCGGAGAAACATCCGGACCGCAGTGGTAGTGTCCAACCCTGCAGCCAGGAAAAAGCGGTCCGCATCTTTCTTGAGTTGATGGTCTAACCGTACTTGAAGTGTCGCGGTGCTCATGCCGAATCCTCCCGTTGTTGATTGTACAATCGTACTACATATGCATTGAGTCTGCAATCATCTTTATTATCGCGAACGTCAGCGATCGCGGCGGCCTACACCTCGGATCGACCGCAAACCTTTCTACTGCCGCGGTGCATCGCTGAATTGTGCGCATCGAGATCAGCCAAGTCGCTAACCTCAAGTAGAATGTCAATGATGGGTTTGGCCGCCAGTCCGGGCACGGCCGTACTTCCAATGTGGTGGATACCTGTTGCCTCAACGCCCGTGTGAATCTGCCTTTGGCCGTCTGCCTGCATACGTACGGCCTTCCCTGTCGCGAGACACCTACTCTTTAATGAGTGGCGCGTCAGCCGGCTTACGCCTGCGCCTTTTTCCCGACCAGCAGCTTGATCGCCCCCCAGAGCACGAAGAAGGCCGCCAGCGCGGGCCAGAAGGCCAGCGCGCGGGCCAGGACCGCGGGGCGGTCGAACTGCAGCACCAGCTTGAGCGCGCCGCCCTTTTCGCCCTGCAGGCTGCGGTAGAAGCGCAGCTCGCGGCCGTGCTCGGGCATGGCGATGTTGATGGCCGCCCCCTGCCCGGCTGCCGCCGCCTGCTGGTCCACGATCCGCCGCGCCACGCGGTCGAGCGCCGCACGGTCGGGCGCCGTGAGCTGCTCCTCGACCTGCGCCGCGAACTGCTGGTTGTAGTTGCCGCCGTTGAAGCCGTCGCGCGCCGGCGCCGTCTGCTCGTCGAAGATGTTGTTCTCCTGGCGCAGCTCCGCACGGCGGTTCACCAGCCCCATCTTGACCTGCTGCTGCGCCACGTTGCGCAGCTGGATGCGGGCATCCTCGTTCAGCGTCTGGTCGGCCTGCGACGAGTTCACGGCCAGCTGGAGGGCCTGCTGGGCCTCCCTCTGCCGGCCGCTGTCCAGGAGGCTGCCCACCAGCTTCAGGTTGCTTCGGGCCACGCCGATGTTGCTGGCGTTCACGTTCTTGTTGTACTGCTCGTAGTCGGATTTCTCGAAGCTCTTCACCCAGGTGGAGACGGACGGCAGGTCAAAGTCGCCCTCGATGAAGCGGTGCCGGAACTCCGGCGGCACAAAGAATTTCCAGGTGATGTCGCGCAGCGGCACATCCGGGAAGCGCGGCGCGCACAGGGTGCGGCGCCCGCCCAGGCTGTTGCCGTCCAGCCGGTCGGCATAGATGAGCATCACGGAGGTGCTGCGGTCCACGGTCAGGTTCTCCAGCGGAATGTTGATCGTCTCGCCGTCGCGCGAAGTGCGCACCTCGGCGCCGTTGACCAGCGCGGCCCAGAGCGCGCAGGTCGCCGACGGCATCTGCAGCTTCAGGAAGCGCAGGTCGCCGACCTTCAGGTCGATTGTGGCCTGCGTGAGCATCTTGCCGCTGCTGGACAGCACGGTCACGAACTGCGCCTTCTCCACGCTCGCGGGGAGCACCGAGGCGGCATTGTGGCGCACCACCGAAAGGTCGCAGCGGTAGTCCGGCCGCAGCACGCGGTAGCTGCGGATGGCGCCGGAGAGGTCGCCGGCGCCAAAGGTGTCTGGCAGGCCGCGCGCATCCTCGGGCTGCAGCCCCTCGGTCACGCCGCGCGGCTCCACCTGCACGCGGCCGCCGCCGGTCACGACCAGCCACGCGGCGGTCTGCCGCGCCGCGCCGAGCACATCGAAGGCGCTGATGGTCACGCCGCCGCTGGCCGGGTCGTACGGCTGCTGGTAGAAGCAGCTCAGCGCGTACTTGTCCTCGACCTTGCCGTGCAGCTCCACCTGCCACACGCGGCCGCTGCCGGCCTCGGGGTCGCTGTCCAGCGGCACCACGCGGGCGATGTTGCGCCCGGAAACGGAGAGCGTGGCCTCCTTGACCGGCACCCGCAGGCGGAAGAACTTCACGCCGGCATTTTCGATGCGGTAGGCAATGTAGATGCGGTGCTGCAGCATCCCCTCGGCCAGCTCCACGCGGTGCAGGACCTCGGGCTTCAGCGCCGGCGCCATGACCTGCGTGCGAAGCATCACCTGCCAGGCGGGGCGCAGGATTTCGAACGACAGCGCGGCGGGCATGACCTTTTCGCCCGGATCGGCCTTGCGCACAGATACGCCCTGCTGCTCCGCCACCGTCAGACGCACGCCGCGCTCGGCCGCCACCGACATGCGGCCGGTGTGGCGGCTGGCATCCTGCACCGCCACGCGCGGCACCGGAATCTGCTCCGGGATGCCGCGCTGCGTCCGGGTGAGCACCAGGTTCAGCGTCGTGGCGCCCAGCACGCGCCGCTTGAAGAAGACCTCCACGCCCTGGCCGGTGCGGCGGGTGTCGTCCCAGTGGCTGACATCCCGGCCGGTCAGGGTCTCGATGTCGAACCCCTCCGGAAGTTGCAGCCGGGCGCTGAAGATGCCGGCCTTGGCCACGGCCAGCTCCAGCACCGTGCTGAGCACGTTGCGCTCATCGCCCACGCTGAAGGAGCCGTTCTCGGTGACGCGCACCTCCGGCTGCACAGGCTCGGCGCGCAGCGCGATGCGCACGGGCACCGGATCGTCGTAGCGGAAGGCGCGCCGCATCGGCTCGTCGACAAGGGCTTTTGCCAGCAGCGCATTCCCCGTCACGGGGAAGTCGCTGGTGTTGACCGGGGTCACGCCTTCCAGCTCGCCCAGCTTGACCTCGCCCAGGCGCAGCAGGATCGCCTCCGGCGCCGCCAGCGCAAACTGCCCGCGCTGCCGCTGGACATTCTCCACCACCGGCACGCCGATGGCCGCGGCATAGGGCATGCCGCCGCAAGGGGCCTGCATGCCGATCTCCAGCGTGAAGGGGGCGCTCACCGGCCGTGCCAGGATCGCCACCAGCTGGCGCGTGGCCGGGTCCAGGCTCCAGGTCGCCAGCGCCGGGGCGGCGACCGACGTGACGCTGACATTGGCCGGGATGCGCAGCTTCAGCTCGCGGATTTCGCCCTGCACAACCTGGTAGTTGGCGCGCGCCGAGATGTCGATCACGCCGGCGCGCACAAAGGCCACGCTCTCCACGTCGCAGTAGACCACGGCCTGCTCAAGGCGCGTCACGCGGGCACGCGGCCGCCACGCCAGGGTCACGGCCCTGGAGGTGTCGAGCACCCCGGTGGCGCGCGTTTCACCGGCCGCGGAGGCGAGGCGGAGGCCGACGGTCTGCCCGGAAACGATCTCCATGTCCGCCGCCGGCACCACCAGCGAGAACTGGTTCATCAGGCTGGGCAGCAGCGGCAGCGTCAATTCATAGCGCCCCTGGATTTCCGTCACGGCTTCGCGCGTCTCAAGCGTCACGTCGTACGAGCCGGACCTGGCCACATCCAGCTCGTAGCCGCTGGCGCCCAGGGTCACCTGGACCTGCTCCGGAACAAGCGAACGGATCAGCACGGAGCCTGCATCGAGCACGTGGTAGCGGCCGGGCGCCACGGAATCCAGGTGCAGCTTCCAGGTCACAGCGGCCACGCGCTCGGCGCGCCGGTCCAGCGAAGGAGCCTGCACCGCAATCTCGAGCTTCTGCACCTGGAGCGACGGCAGTGGCGGCAGCGGCAGCGGCGCAACCGCGGCAGGCGTGGCCGGAGTCTCGGCAAAGGCCGACATCGCCGCGGCGACAACCAGTCCCAGCACCAGCAGCAGGCGGCACGAGGCGGCGCCGGATTCCGGGCTGGCCGGCGGGTCAGGCACCAGCGGGGGCGGTTCGGAGGAATCCAAGCTTTGCAGGCGCGCGTCGCGCCTGCGAGACCGTGCCCGGCGCGCCAGCCGCACGATGCCGCTGAGGCCAAGGAACAGCAGCAGCAGGGGCAGCCCGGCAACGGCCGCGACAACTGCGCACCGGACCCCCGGCGTGGTCTGCACGGCCGCGACGCCCAGCAGGGTCAGCGCCAGCGCCCATCCCAGGGGCTTGCGGCGTACCGCGGCGGCCGCCAGGAAGAGCAGCCCGAGCGCACCGGCAAGAATCAGGATGGTGAGCGAACCGCCCGCCATCCAGGCCGGAACCAGCCGCACATTCACAAACAGCGGCTCTTCGCCTGCCAGATGGGCGGTGCGGTAGAACCGGCAGACCTGCCGTCCGCCATCGGCGATGGGCAGGCGTCCATCGCGCGCTTCGCTCGGGGTGACATTGCCGCGGGCATTGCCAATGGCCAGCTTGTCGTTGGCGACAATTTCCCAGCTGGCGTAGGTGACCGGCGACTCGGGCAGCGAGGGGGCCGTGAGGTGCACGCTGCGCCGGCCGCGCCGGCCGGTTTCGCCGTAGGTGATCTCGATCGAGACCGCCTGGTTGGGATCGCGCGGCCGGTCCACCGGCACCAGCAGCACGTCAGCGGTCTGCTGCGAGGAGAGGTCGCGCGTGTGGCCGTCCGGCAGCACCTGCCGCACGTACCAGAGCGCTGCGCCGGCCGGCAGCTTCACGGAAAGGTACTGGCGGCTGGCGTTCTTGATGCAGTAGAGCGCGCGGGTCTGCGACTCGCCGTCGCGGCCGATGCGCGTGGTGAGCGCCAGGTAATCCACGACCTGGTCAATCACGCGCGCGGTGTCGAGCGGCGTCACGCGCAGGGTGGCGGCATGCGGGCTGCGGACGTACTTGTAGGCGCCGATCACGGGCGCGCTCACGGTGGCGGCGTAGCCGGGCGGCAGCTCGTCGCGCGCGATGCGGATCAGGGCCGGCGGCAGGGGGTCCTTCTCCCCCAGCTTGAGCCCGGCGGACGTGGCCACGGCCAGGTAGCCCATCTCGCTGTCCGTGTTGATCGTCTCAATGTCGCCGACACGCAAATCGGCGCCGCGGTAATTGAGCGGCTGGTCGTAGGTGATCAACAGCGTGTAGTCGCCCATGGTGCGGTTGGCCAGCGAGACGGTGCAGACGTCGTTGGATCGCGACCAGGTGTCGATCCCCGCGCCGATCACGTCGATGGCGGCGATGGCCTGCGGCACGCGGACGCGCAGCTGCTGCACCGGCGCCCCGCTGATGTGGCAGGTGATGGCCGCGGAGACGTACATCACGCCCTCGCCCAGCGAGACCAGGTGAAACACCTCGCTGTGGATCGCGGGCCTGGCGCGCTCCACGCCGATCTCCAGCTTCCAGGCGGTTTCGCGGAAGCGGTAGGCCAGCTGCGCCCCCTCGATGCGCACCGGCGTGGAGGCGGTGTGCACATCGCGCAGCTCGGTGACGGCCCCCGGCGTCAGGCGCAGTCCCTTGTCCGCGGCGGCCACGATGTAGCCCCGCTGCGTGCGCGCCGCGGGCACGGACACGCGCGGCACCGCCAGCGTGCGGCTGTCGGCCGCAAACGGCTGCTCCAGGCGCAGCCGCAGCACCACGGTGTCGCTGACCGGCTGACGGAACGGCACCACGATTTCGCGGCCGCCGTCGGTGGCCCGGATGTCCACGTCGCTCTCCGCCACCTGCGGTCCCGTAACCGCGGCCACGGTCCACCTGACGTCAGCCCCGACCAGCAGCTTCACTTCGCGCACCGGCGCATCGCGCACCTCGATCTGCACCGTGGCCTCGACCGTCAGCTCGCCCTCGCGGATGTTGACGACCAGCCCCACCTCGCTGTCGAGCGCGGGCACGATGTTGTCCAGCGTGAGGCTGAGGCCGTACGGCATGGTCGCGTACTGGTAGGTAAAGACGCTTCGCTGCGGCAGGGGGGTGGCCGGCTCGCGCGGGAAGGTGGCCGGGTCGGTCTGCGTCAGGCCGACGGGGTTGGCGGGCTGGATCTTGATGGCGCTGTCGGTGCCGAGCAGCAGCGCGCCGCCGGCGCGGATGACGCCGGCGGGCGAAAGGACGGCCAGCGGCAACGTGCAGGGGAACGCGGGGAGCGGACGCTCGCACTCCACGGTCAGCGCGTACTTCTCGCGCTGCGGGCGCCCGAGCGTGACGCGCAGCTTCGGGGCCTTGGGATTGGCCTTGTCCACGCGCCAGTCCTGGATGTCCGCGCCGCCGACCTGCGTGATGGTGACGTCCGGCACATCGAACTGCAGCTCGCTCAGCGCGCCCTGCGCGATCTGGTACGTGTAGACGGTCTTCAGCCGCAGGGCCCCGGCGCTGACGCTGCCGACGGTGGTGACGTCGCAGGACGCCATCAGCTCGGCATCCAGCTGGCGGATCTCGGTCTTCCACGACACGGCCACGCCGGCCTCCGGGCTAAGGAAGGCCGTGGTGCGGCTGCGGCCGCCCTCCACGGCCTCGCGCCGGATGTCCCGGGCACCCTCGATGCGAACCTCCAGGTCCGGGCGGTCGCCCGTGATGGTCACCGGGCGGATGGGCGCCACGGGAAGGGTGAACGAACTGCGGCGCCAGTCGCCATTGGCCGCCGCGCGCACCGCGAACGTCAGGGTGAGATCGCCGCTGACAGGCCCGGATGCGCCGCCCCACCAGCCGCCGCCCGCGACGCGCACCAGCACGAGCTGGTCGCCCTGGCGCCGGATTTCCGTGCCCTTGGGCAGCGTGCTGTCGAGCAGCGCCACCGGCCCCTCGACCAATTTCAGCGTGCCGCCGCCGGGCAGGTCGTCAAAACCCGCTTTCAGCGTAAAGGACACGTTCTCGCCGGTGATCGTGCCGTCCAGGCCCACGTCGCGGACTTTTGTTTCCGCCGCGAAAGCCAGCAGCGGGATCAGGCAGCCAAGGGTCAGCAGTGTGCGCTTCATTTCAGGTGCTCCTCCTTCATCAACCGCTCCGGGCGGAAATGCCCGCGCGGCGGAACGCGCGGGCCACCTGTTGGAACCAACGTCAGCAAATCAAAAAGGACTGTGGCACGTGTCATGACGCAGCAAAAAGGATGTCAGGAATTTGTCATGCTCTCAGTTCGAAAGCGCCGCCGCCGCCTCGACCAGCGCCAGCAGCTCCTTCACGCGCGGATCGAGCGAAAGCTCCTGCGCCACAGGGCGCAGCAGCCGGGCCACGTCCGCATAATCGCGGACCACGTACGGGGTGCCGCGCAGCAGCTCGGCAAAGGCGGCCGCGCCCATGGCCAGGCGGAACTGCGGCCGGGTTGCGCCCGGGGCCGGCGCGATCAGGCCGGGCGTGATGACCTGTGCGATCTCCTCGATCGCGCCGGTGTCCACGCGGCGGTAGCGCACGCGCACAATGCCGAGCGGGGCGCTTTTAGCGGCGGGCGAAAGGTCGAGCTCGTACAGCGCGGTGACCGACTGGCCGGATCCGACGGCGCCCGCCTCCACGGTGTCGTCGCGGAACTGCTCGGCCGTGAGCGCGCGCCGCTCGTATCCGAGCTGGCGGAAGCGGCGCACGGCGGCGGCAGACCACTCCACCTGGATCTTCACGTCCGTGGCGATGTCGTTCAGCGTGGCCGAGAGCTCATCCACAAACACGCGCCTGGCCTCGTCGTCCGAGTCAAGAAAGCGATAGACCCCCTGCCCCTTGTTGGCAAGATCCTCGAGCATGGCGTCGTTGTAGGTCCCCTCGCCCACGCCGAAGACCGAGCAGGTGACGCCCTGCTTGCGAAACGCCTCCACCTGCTTCAAGATGTCTCCGGCATTGTCCGCGCCCAGGTTGGCCACGCCGTCGGAGATCAGAATCACACGGTTTTCGCCGCCCGGCACAAAGGCCCGGGCGGCCTGCTCGTAGGCGCGGCGCATGCCGTCCTCCAGGTTGGTCGAGCCGTTGCACTGCAGGCGGTCAAAGGCATTCAGGATCGCATCCTTCCGCGTGGCGGCCGTGGGGGGCAGCGCCAGGCGCGCCTTGTCGTCGAACGAAACGAGCTGGATCTGGTCGCGGGGGGAGAGCTGGTCCAGCAGCAGGCGCAGGGCGGTGCGGGCGCGGCCGATGCGGTCCGGCTGCGCCATGGATCCGGAGGTGTCGACCAGGAAGGTCAGTATGGCCGGGCGATGCTCCTCTCGCCCCAGGCGCTTCCCCTTCACGCCGATGCGCAGCAGGGTCAGGCCGGGCGCGCCAAATGCCGAGGGTGCGCCCTCCACATAGATGCGGAACGTGGCGCGATCCGGCGCGGCGTCGCCATAATCGAACACGTTCAGGAGCTCCTCGGTGCGGACCGTGTCCGGATCCGGCAGCGCGCCGGAGCGGATCGCCTGGCGCGTCAGGCTGTAGGAGGCGGTGTTGACGGCGATCGAAAAGGTAGAGAAGCGGTTCTCGCCAGTGGCCACGAACGGGTTGAAGTCCAGCGCCTGGCCGCGGGGTGTTGATTTGGGGGCCGCGGGCTCTGGCGTGGCCACAGTCCTGGCGGTCACCTCTTTCCCTTCTCTCACAGCGCCCTGCGGGCGCGATTCCTGAGGCGCGTTCATGGCGAGCTGACCGTGCGCGCCGTCATCCTCCCATGCAAGCTTGCTCATGAAATCTGCCGGCTTCGGATTCGATTCCGTCTTCCGGGGGACAGCAGAAGCCGCCGCCACGCGTTCCAGATTCTTCAGCCTGTATTGCAGTTCCGGAGCATGGCCGCTCACGTCATCGAGGGCGCGGGTGACCTCGCGGACTTTCTCAGCACGCTCGGCAAACGTGGGCTGCTGAGATTGCCTGGCGACAACGCCGCCACTCAAAGCCGTCCTGCCGGACGGCACAGCGTTGGCCAGCGAATCGGCAGCGATGGAATAGGATTCGTCCGCTCCGCCCTTATCGCCGCCATACGCCTGCAGTGCGCGCTTGCGCCCTGCATCCGTGCGATCGGCATACAGGCCCTTCATGCTCAGCCGCGCAGCAGAGTCTTCCGCCAGCCTGACCGTCCGGTCAAGCTTGGCATAATTCAGTCCCAGTTCGCGCTCGACCACCACGCCCGTGTCCACGGGTGTCTCCGTGCCCAGGCCCGAGACTTCATCCCTGGCCATATCGTATCCTGCCACAAAGCCATCCACCGCTCGTGCAGCGGCAGCACGCCTCCCGTCAACGGCGGCGCCGGAGACCGGCTGTGCATCCGGGCCGACATCGACGTCGTAACGCGTATCGTTCAGCTTGCCCTCCCGGTCCGGCTGCTCCGGCATGGCTGTGGACTCCGGCGCAACCCGGAGGGGCGCCGGGACGGCACATGCGGGAGCCGACTCCGACGCCACGCCAAGGCAATACGCGGCGCCTCCGGGGCCGGCGCGTCGGGCGGTCCACCCATACTGGCGGAACATGGACGAAAAGAGCGCGGCATAGGCAAGGCCGGTGACAATCAGGGCACAGGCCGCGGCTGCCAGCCACGGGCGCGAGCGGGCCATCCAGTCGATCACGCGGTGCGTGCTCTCTGCGGGGACGCTCAGGAGCTGCAGCTGGTGGCGCAGGTCGAAGCGCGGGGCATGGGCGCCATCTTTGGCCAGGCCGTCGGCCAGCGTCTTCAGCACGAGCGACAGCTCGCGGGCGCAATCCTGGCACGCGGCACAGCCGGCCAGGTGGCGGCTGAACTCCGCCTCGTCCCGCTCGGAGAGATCCCCGAGCAGGAACGGCGTCAGCCGGTTTTCCTGTTCGCAGCGGTTCATTTCGCCCTTCTTTCTTCGCGGCGTCTCACTTCCGCCGCCAGGCGCTTGACGGCAAAGTGCAACAGGTTTCCCACGTATCCGACGCTCTGGCCGGTGACGGCGCTGATCTCCTCGTAGCTCATCCCCTGCTGCAGCCGCAGCAGCACCACCTGCCGCTGGCTGGCCTCCAGCACATCCAGGCAGCCCAGCACCAGCGCTTCGCGCTCATCCGGCGCCGCATCCACGTGCACGCCGCCCGTGGAGCGGTCGATCTCCACCTCCTGCTCGTCCTGGAGGCGCCGGCGGCGGGCCGTGGCGCGGATCTGGTCCACGGCCTCGTTGTGCGTCACGCGAAACAGCCAGTTCTTCAGGCGGGCATCCGGCTGCATCCCCGGCTGCCACTGCCGGAAGAGCTTGATCAGCACATTCTGCACAACATCCTGCGCCAGCGTCGCGTTGTTCAGCACGCGGGCAGCGTAGCGCAGCAACGGCGCCTGGTAGGCGTCAATCACCGCCTCCATCCCCGCCTGACGGCGTAAGGAGGCTGCCGCAACCTGTTGCGTTGCACTTGTCATTGCCTGGTCAGGCCCGGTTGGATGCCCGTTCTCCATAGATCAATACGACCCTCGCCGCTCAAGTATTTGAAAAATATTCATCCGTAATTTATCACACCGCGGCCGGCACGGCCACAGCGCGTCCGACAAGCTGCTAGACCCGCAACCTCGCCGGCGCTATCCTTGTGCCATGGTTCGTACTCCGCTACCTTCCCCTCCCGTCCATGGCGGATGGCGCGTTGGCCTGCTGGTTTTCGGCAGCGCCGCCCTCGCGGCCGCAGCTTTTACGCTTGCGCCGCTTCTGTGGCACGCGTCCGGCCAGCGGGAGCCCGGAGACAAGACGGGCGGCCCTGCCTCGGGCGACCGGACAGTCACCGCGATCAGCAGGAAAACAACGTCGTCTGTGCCGGCCGCAACGCCGGTCGCCCGGCACGCGGTTACCAACCTTGCACCCGTGACCGGTGTGGCCCGGGCAATCGCCGCCACCAACGCCCTCCCCGCCATGCGCGGTGTGTCCGGCGTCGGGGCGCGGGCATCCGCTCGCAGCAGCTCCTCCCGCGCCGGCAGGGAGCTTCCGGTCTTTGCAACGCTGCGCGCCAGCCGGAATCAGCCCATCCCGAAGGAGGTGGCGGAGCTTGCCCGGGAGATCACGAGCAACAGCAAGACCGACGCCGAGCGCGCCAGGGCCATCTATGACTGGATGACCAGCCACATCACCTATGACTGGAAGGTCTGGGCCGATATTGTTGCCGGCGCCGGCACCTACACGCAGCCGCAGGACCCGCTGAGCGTGCTGCAGCGCGGGACCGGCGTCTGCGCCGGGTATGCCTGGCTGTTCGATGCGCTGGCCATCAGCGCCGGGCTCAATGCCACGTTCGTCATCGGCGATGTGCGCGGCTACCGCGGCACCGCCGATGACGACCTGATCAGCAAATACCAGCACGCCTGGAACAGCGTGCAGGTGGGCGACCAGTGGTATCTGCTGGATTCCACCTGGGGTGCCCGCCAGGACGGCGAGTCGGCCGCCGACTACCTCGCGCGCCGGGACTATTACTTTCAGACCCCGCCAGACCAGTTGATCTTCGACCACCTTCCCGAAAGCGCGAACTGGCAGCTTCTTTCCAACCCCGTGGAAGCGGATGCCTTTCGCGACCTTCCGAATCTCAAGCCGGCTTTTTTCCGCGATGGCCTGCGCCTGGGCAATGCCTTCAGCGACACCCTCGCCACGACCCCGGGCAAGCCGGCGGTGGTTACCCTCGCGGCGCCCGAGGGCATTCTCCTCGGCGCCACCCTGTCGTACAACGGGCAGGACATCAGCGCCAGCCACGTATCCATCATCGAGAGCGGCATCCGCCGCGATGTGGTGGTCGGGGCGATCCCAGCCGGCGACTACATTTTGCGCATCTATTCAAAACCGGCCGCCGCCGCCGGCCCCTTTGACTGCGCGGCGGATTATGCTGTAACCGTCGGTGGGACAGCGCCGCCCAACCCCTAATGCGGGCGTCAGCCCGCAACCCAACGAATGAACAAGTCTAGGACACCGAGCGCACAGAGGAGAACAGAGACCACAGAGAAGTTCCCGACTGCAGCCGCCGCGCCGGCTGCAGCCGAATAAAATTCTCTCTGTGTTCTCTTTCTTTCTCTGGGTCCTCTGTGTCCTTCCATTTGATGCTCCACGATACACGCAAAAACGTATGTGTTGCCCGAAAAGGCGCCCACCATCCACCATCCACCCGCCACCCTCCACCCGCCAGCAATGCCCCCCTCCCTCACATACCTCCTCGGCACGCACCCCTGCGTGAGCGAGACCTTTATCGGGCGCGAAATTGAGGCCCTGCGCCGGCGCGGCTGGATTCTCGACGTCGCATCGCTGCGCGGCCGCTCGGCGCTCGCTGGGCAGGCGCCCTGCGGCCCGCTCGTTGCCGCGGCGCTGCGGCACGCCCTGCCGCTGCTCTTCCGCCTGCCGCGGCTGCCGATCCAGCTGCTCCGCCACCTGCCACAGGCAGCGGCGCTGGCGCAACAGCTGCGCGCCACCCGCTCCGCCGGCATTCACGCGCACTTTGCACACCTGCCCGCGGACATTGCCCTGCTGGCCGCGCGCCACGCCGGCGTCCGATTCACCTGCAGCGTCCACGCCTGGGATGTTTTCGCGCAGCCGCCGGCCGCGATCCGGCGCCGGCTGCTGCCGGCAGCCGCGGTCTGCGCCTGCTCGCAGGCCGCCGCCGATGCGGTGTGTGCGGCCGGCATCGACGCGCGGCGCGTGCATCGCATCCGCCACGGCCTGCCGCTGCCGGAGTTTGTGTTCGCCCCGGACCGTGCGCAGCGCCGCGTCCTGGCCGTGGGGCGGCTCGAGCCGAAGAAGGGGTTCGACCTGCTGATCGACGCCTGCGCCCGGTTGCGCGGCACAGCGTTCTCGTGCCAGATCATCGGCGAGGGCTCGCAGCGCCGGCCTCTGGAACAGCGCATCGCCGCGCATGGGGTGGCGGATTGCGTGACGCTGCGTGGCGCCGTCACGCCGGACGAGGTGCGCCGCGCCATGCGCGCGGCCGACATGCTGGTGCTGCCCAGCCGACGGCTGCCGGATGGTGATTGCGATGGCGTGGCCAATGTGCTGATCGAAGCCATGGCGCTGGGCACGCCGGTCATCACCACCGCGGCCGGCGCCGCCGGCGAAGTGATTCAAGATGGCGTCAATGGCCGGCTCGTGCCACCGGAAGACGCCGAATTGCTGGCAGCCGCGATCGGTGAACTGCTGAAAGATTCCGCCGCCTGCGGCCGCCTGGCGCGCGCCGGCCGCCGGACAATCGAAGCGTCGTTCGACGAAGCGCAAACCATCACGCAGCTGGAGGCTGTCCTTCGCGAGCCAGTTCCCGGTAGACCGCTGCCGTCCGGCTGATCATCGCCTGCAGCCCGAACGCCTTCACGCGCTCGCGTCCGGCGGCCGCCTTGCGTGCGCGCTCCACGGGCGAACGGAGCAGCCCGGCCACGCCTGCGGCCAGCATGCCGGGATGGCTGGGAGGGGCCAGTACGGCGCAGTCCGTGCCAGCCACGACATCCGGCACGCCGCCGACGTCCGCCGCAACCACGGGCACACCGGCCTGCAGCGCCTCGAGCAGCGTGTACGGCAGCCCCTCCCATCGTGATGGCATCACCAGCACGGCCGCCGCCGCCAGTTCTGCCGCCACCGCGGCCTCATCGTGCGCCACGCCGAACGTCACGCGCTCGCGCCACGGCTGGCGCGCCACCTGCCGCAGCACCCAGTTGTGCCACGGCCCCTCGCCCACGATCCGGAACCGTGCCTCCGGCACCTGCCGCAAGATCTCCGGGATGGCAGCCAGAAAGAGGTCCGGGGCTTTCTGGCGGCACAGGCGTCCGAGAAAGATGACGCTTGAACCGTCGCACGCCCCACCTGTCCGGCGCTCCAGGGGAACCCCGCACCCGATTCCATTTGCGATCCACACCACCTTCTCCGGAACAAACCCCAGCCCCAGCGCCAAATCGCGCTCGCGGCTCGAGACGGCGATCAGGCGTGTGGTCCACGGCGCCGCCAGCCGCTCCAGCGCGCGGTAGCACCTGCCACGCCACGGCGCGCCCTCGTCCTCGAACGCGAAGGCATGCGGCGTATGGACCGTTGTGCGGCTGCCGGCGTGGCGTGCGGCGAGGCGGCCGAGAAACCCGGCCTTGGAACTGTGCGTATGCACGATGTCCGGCTGCAGGCGCCGCAGCAGCCGGATCAACCGCGCCAGCGCCACCAGGTCGGCCAGCGGCGCCACGCGCCGCCGCATGGGGATGACATGCACGCCGATGCCTCGCTCCCGGAACCGTGCGAGGTCGTCCGCAAAATCAGGATCCCGCCGCAGCGAGACAATCACATCCACGCGGAACGCACCCGGATCCAGCCCCAGCACCAGGTCGCGCAGATGACGCCGCGTGCCGCCGGTGGTCGCTTCGAGAATATGTACGAGGTGCAACGCAGAGAATGTCCTGCCAGCGGCCGGCGAGCCGGCCGCAGCATGAATTTCGCTCTGTGCTCTCTTCATCTCTGTGGCCTCTGCGTCCTCTTCCACCTGGATGATCCAAGATGCGACGCACATGCATCGCAGGTCACGCCGCGATTACAGCCTTGGGCCCTTGGCGTCCCCGCGTTTCAGCTTCCCCTTTGCCCTGGCCAGAACCCATTGCACCATCTCGCGCGGCTCGTGGATGCGCAGCAGCCAAAGAGCGGCCGCACCGGCAACCAGGGCCGCGGCCGAACCGCCGCCCAGCCGGGCCATGTCCAGCAACCGCCCCCCCAGGTGCAAGCCGGCAGCAGCCGCAAGATGAGATGTGCCGCGCGCCATCAGCCAGGCTGCGCCGGCCATCAGCAGCGCGCAGGCGAGCACGCGCAGCAGAAACAGCAGCGTCTCCCGCACCGGAAAAGCCAGGGGGGTGGATGCGCGCAGCATCTTCACCAGCGTCAGGCTCTTCAGCACGCGCGAAAGGGAGAACCCGCCCGCAATCACACCGAGCAGCAGCAGGCTGTTGCTGCCGCACAGCCGGAAGCCGGCCCAGCTGATGGCCATGCTCAGCAGGGAAAACACGATCCCGACCCCGGTGACCGCCACCATGCGGCGATGGGCGAAGAACGCCTGCATCGCCAGCATCTCGATGGCAGTGGCCGGCAGCACCAGCGTGCAGCACGCCATGGCGACCGACGTGCGCTCCACGGCCAGGGCGTCGAAACGGCCGCCCGCGAACAACAGCGCCGTGAGCGGCTGCGCCAGCACCGCAATGACGGCCACCAGCGGAATGAAGCAGGCCAGCAGCATGCGGCCGGATCGCGTGATCACCCGTCCCAGGCGGGCGTGATCGTTGCGGTCCACCAGTTCGCAGAAGAAGGGAAACACGGCAATGGAGAAGGCGTAGGGCACCAGGAAGCTGACGGTTCCCTGAAGCTTCTTCCCCATGGACAGGGCCTGGATCAGGCCGGCGGAGTCCGCACCGCTCGGCACGTAGACATTGTTGAAAAGGTCGCGCGCCTTGGCGACGAGGATGCCCGCCAGCAACGGCAGCGCGAGCCACAGCATGCGCTGGAAGGCCGGGTCGCTGAACGCGAACCGGGGCCGGAAGAGGTGGAGCTTGTCGCGCAGCCCGACCAGGTGCGTGGCCACCTTGAGCACGCTGCCCAGCAGCAGCCCCAGGATCAGCCCCCTGCCGACGTTGCCCCCGCCTTGAAATATAACGGCGGCAAGTAGACCGCCCACGGCCGCAAACTTCCAGACCGCATCGCCAAAGGCCGCGAGAAAGAACCGCTTGTGCCCGTTCAGGAGCACGTAGGTAGTCGAGCCGATCGACAGTCCGGCCAGCGCCGGCGCGAGGGCCCGCACGTACCGGCTCCCCATGGCAACCAGCTCCGGCTTCTTCTCCGGCGTCCACTGGGTGCAGATCTGGACCAGCGCCTCCGGAAACAGCAGAAGCAGGGCAATCACCGGGACCAGCACCAGAACCTGGAATGTCAGCAGGGTGTTGGCAAACCGCCACGCGCTCGACTCGCCCTCCAGATCAAGCTGCCGCATGAAGACCGGCATGGCCGCCGGGCCGATCACCTCCTCACCGATCAGGAAGACGCCGAAGATGCAGTTTTCGAAGGCAAAGGTCAGGACATCGAATTCCTGGGGGGAAAGATAGTGCCCCATGGCCTTGGCCTGCACCAACCCGGCCAGCTTGAACAGCACGTGGGCGATGCTGACGGCCATGCCGGCGCGCAGGATGCGATGGCTCAGAGGCCGATGCGTTGAAACAGCCTTTTCGCGCATGGTCACTTCTTCTCAGAAGCTGCAGGTTGAACGTTGGGCGTTGCGCGCTGCGCGTTGAACGTTTCCGCTTCTGCCCGCAGGCTCCAGATCCCCAGCCGGGTTGCGCCCTGACCGAAATCCGGAATGCTATCGATCTGATCGTAGCGGTCGGCCACCACCTGCCACAGCTCCGCCTGGGCGTCGGGCGAAAGTTCGCGCATGGCAGGCGCGCCGATCGCCAGCGCATAGCCGCTGAATGCCGCCACCGGCGCGTCGGTCTGGCGCAGCGTCCGCAGCATGCCGGCCCGGTTCAGCACGTGGCAGCGCGCGGCTGCGGCGTCGTCAAGCTCCGGAAAATAGCCAAACGGGCCCATCTCCATGCCGGCCGGAACCCGGCGGCACGCCTCAACCGCCAGGTAGGTGTCCTGGGTCAGGAGCAACTGTCCCGCCGGGAGCAGCTCGCGTATCTGCCGGCCCGCCTGCCGCAGTTTAACAAGGTCCGACGGCGTCCGCTTCACCACCCAGAAGCGGTCCTGACGAAGAATGAACCACTCCTGATTGATCGGCGAGGAGAACGCGGCCAGGGCTGCGCCAGCCACGGCCACCCACACCAGCGCCGGGCGGAGAGCCGGCGCTGTGGCGCGCACCGTGCACACCGCCACCACGGCAGCCAGCAGCGGCATGACCGGCACCTGGTAGTCGTCATACGGGTACGGGCTCATGAGTTGCGCGGCGAACACAAACGCGAAGGAGGCCAGCCAGAGCGTGGCCCAGGACGGGCCGGACGATCCGGCGTCCGGCTCCGCGCGGCGGGGCGACCAGATCCGCCAGGCGGCCAGCGCCACGGCAACCAGCGCCAGCGGCAGGTAGCCGCGCACGCTGCGCGAGATCGAGCCCGCCATAAACAGCAGATCCCGGCCGCCATCGCGGGCCGTGTGAAACGTGTTGGCGAACAGGAACTGCTCCCGGGCCATCATCAGGCTGGGGCCATAGATCAGCGTCAGCCCGGCAGCGCCCCCAAGGCCGAACCAGAGCCAGGCCCAGCCGAAGGTGCGCCGCTGCCACAGGAGCCAGAACCCGGTGACGGCCAGCAGCGCGCCCAGCGAAAGCCGCGCGCCAGCCGCGCCGGCCAGCAGCACACCTGCCACGGCAGCAAGCCCCGCGCGCCCCGGACGGCCTGCCAGGGTCAGCACCAGATAGCCACCCAGCAGCAGGCAGGCGGCCAGCGCATACGTCTTGGGAATGGTGGTGAAGTAGCTGTGATAGACGTTGGCAGCGGTGAAGGCCAGGACGAGGATGCCGGCGGCCAGGCGTTGCCCGCGCGCCACAACACGTGCCGCCAGGATGGCCGCCAGCACGCCGCCGGTCAGCCCCAGCAGCGCGGTCAGGGCCCGCCCCCCTGCCACGCCAAACGGCGACCACAGCGGCGCGAGCCAGCCGTATACAACCGGAAGCACCGGGCCCTGCGTAAAAAAGAAGTCGCGGTACGGCATGTGGCCGCGCGTGGTCTCCAGCGCAGCGTACAGGTACCAACCTTCGTCCTGATTTAGCAGCCCAAACCACAAATTGGCGGCATAAAGCACAAAAACCAGCGCCAGCGTCAGCACCAGTGCCATGCGAAGCCCGAGTCGGTCAACCACCTGCCACATCCGTGTTTCTCCAAAGATCAGTTACAGCACATCGTGTGCCAGCGGCGGCGCGTTGTCAATATCTCAGCCTAGCAGCTTGTCGGATTTAGCCTCAGCTCTTCACAAACTTTGTGCCGACCAAGCTGCTAGTTAGTGGGACGCAACCGCCAAGCACGGGACAAGGGTAAAATACGCAACAAAAGAACAGCCGGAACAATTTTTCTGTCTGTAACTGAGTCTTCGCCACCCGCTGGCAGCGGGTGGCCCAACTAGGAACCTGTCGGCAGAAGGTGCCGGATCGATCCAAAGCCTAAATCCGACAGGTTCCTAGGGGTGCGATTTTACTTCGTTGCATCGCACCAAGAATTCAGAATTCAGGAGT
>JBAWXQ010000006.1:0-34160 GCA_037144015.1 bacterium | reverse complement strand
AGGCCGAGGTCAGAGGTCAGAAGACAGAGATCAGAGATCAGAGGTCAGAGGTCAGAGGTCAGGGGTCAGAAGACAGAGATCAGAGGTCAGAGGTCAGGGGGCGGAAGGCAGAGGTCGGCACAGTAGCTCCGGACGCCGGTAACCGGGAGCCGGGAACCCGAAGCGCTCCCGTCGCCAGCGCCCCCCCGGCAAAGCAGATCGTCTCCCCGCGGGCCCGGGCGCTGATCCGGGAATGCGCCATCTCCGCCGCCCCGATCCGCGGCACCGGCCCGAACGGCCGCGTCACGGAGAAGGACGTGCGCGACCACCTGGCGGCGCACAAGTATGAGGCCCTCCGCATCACGCCGGCGGCGAAGCGCGTGGCGCAGGAGAAGGGCGTGGACATCCTCCGCGTGCGCGGCTCCGCCGCCGGCGGCCGCATCACGGTCGAGGATGTCGAGCGCGCCGTGCAGCGCCTGCCCCGGCCCATGAGCCGCATGCGCCAGACCATCGCGCGGCGCCTCACCGAGAGCAAGCAGACCATTCCGCACTTCTACGTCACGGTCACGGCGGACGTCACCCGCCTCATGAAGCACCGCGCCGAGCTCAAGGCGCGCGGCGTCAGCCACAGTGTCAACGACTTCGTGCTCTTTGCCGTGGTGCGCGCGCTCGAGGAGTTCCCCGCGGTCAACAGCAGCACCGACGGCCGGAGCACCTCCTGGCGCGGCGACGTCGACCTCGGCATGGCCGTCAACGTCGAGAACGGCCTGGTCGTGCCCGTGATCCGCGCGGCACAGCTCCTCTCGCTGGCCGAGCTGCGCGACGCCGCGCGCGCGCTGGCCGACAAGGCGCGCAGCGGCAAGCTCGCGCCGGACGAGATGACCGGCAGCGGCTTCACGGTCTCCAACATGGGGATGCTGGGCGTGGACAGCTTCACCGCCATCATCAACCCCGGCGAAGCGGGGATCCTGGCCGTGGGGAGCGCGCGGGAAGTCGTGGCCGTGGCTGACGGCAGGCCCGCCGTGCGCACCTGCATGACCCTGACGCTCTCCGCGGACCACCGCATTGTGGACGGCGCGCTCGGCGCGCAGTTCCTGAATGCGATCAAGTCCCGGCTGGAAAACGTCGCACGCTGAATTTCGCGGCGCGAACTTCATGCGAGGAGCCAATGGCTGACAAACCCGCTCCCGCCCAGTCGGCGCTGCGCACGGCGCTTGCCGGGCTGATCGGCAATGTCCTTGAGTGGTTCGATTTTGCCGTCTACGGCTACTTTGCCGGCGACATTGGCAGGCAGTTCTTCTCGTCGTCGAGCCCCGCGGCGCAGCAGTTTCTGACGTTTGGCACCTTCGCCCTGGGGTTCCTGGCGCGCCCGGCCGGCAGCCTCGTGCTGGGGCGGGTTGGCGATCGCATCGGCCGGCGTGCGCTGCTGACGCTGTCCATCTCGCTGATGGGCGCGGCCACGCTGATACTCGGCTTGCTCCCGACATACGGACAGATCGGCGTAGCCGCGCCGATCCTGCTGCTGTCGATGCGGCTGATCCAGGGCTTCTCGCTCGGAGGCGAGTTCACCGGCTCCATGGTCTACACCACCGAGGGCTCGTCGCCGCTGATGCGCGGACTCGTCAGCAGCTCGACCGCGGCCGGCACCACGATCGGGTTCATCCTGGGATCGGGAACGGCCTGGCTGGTCCATGCGGCGCTGCCTCCGGACCAGGTGACGTCCTGGGGCTGGCGCATCCCCTTTGTCGGGAGCGTGGTCTTCCTGCTGGCAGGCTACCTGCTGCGGCGGGGCATCGTGGAAACCGCCGAAGGCGTCCAAGCCCGGACGATCCGCCCGAAGATCCTGCGCTCGCTCCTCGCCGACCGGCTGCCGATCCTCCAGACGTTTGGCATCGTGGCGATGACGAATGCGGCCTACTACCTGACGTTCACCTATGCCGTCGAACGGCGAAAATGCCTGGCCACGACCAGCGGCAAGTTTTTCCTGCTGGCCAACACGATCACGCTGGTTGCGGTGCTGATCGCGAAACCGTTCGGCGGATGGCTGTCGGACAGGCTCGGGCGCCGGAAATTGATGATGGCGCTCACCCTCCTGGTGATGGCGCTGATCTACCCGGCGCTGCACCTGATGCTGTATGGCGAGCCCGCGGGATTCATTCTTGGACAGCTCCTGGTGGCGCTGCCGATCGGCATGGCGCTCGGGCTGCAGGGCGCGATGGTTGTGGAGATTTTTCCCCTCCGCTCCCGCGTGACCTCCATGAGCCTCGCCTACAGCCTCACGCTCGCACTCGCCGGCGGCACCGCGCCGCTGGTGTCGTCGTGGCTCATTGAGACGCTGGGGCAGCCCATGGCGCCAGCGTACTACATCATGCTGTATGGCGTGCTCGGCCTGCTGATCCTGTGGCCGATGGCAGAAACGAACACGAGACAGCTGGACGCGTGAGCCGGGTTCCGGTTATGACTTTGCGTATGCCGCGTTGCAAGTCTTCGATGCTGATCGGCTTGCTCAAAACAAGATCCACGCCCGGCGGGCATTCGCCGGCATCAAGCATGAGATCCCCAAACCCGGTGAGGAGGATGACCGGCGTGCCCGGCTGGCGAATCTTGGTGGCGCGCGCCACTTCATCGCCATTGGCCCCGGGCATGGAGCGGTCCGTGATCACCAGGTCGAAGATCCCGGTGCTGAGTTTTTCCATGGCTTCGATGCCATTCTGCACGGTTTCAGCCGTATGGCCATCGATCTTCAGGTATTCTTCGAGCAGTTCCCGTCCCGCATCATCGTCCTCCGCAACCAGAATCCGCAACCCGGATGGGGTGGCGTCCACCGCAGCCTTTTCGAACGTGTGTCTGGCGGTCGGTTCTGCGGCTTCCATGGCGGGTAAGCGCAGCCGGATGGTGGTGCCGCGTCCGGGGGCGCTGTCGATCTCTATCTTGCCTTTATGCCGGTCCACAATGCCGGCAACCATGGCCAGGCCGAGGCCGGAGCCATGGGCGCCCTTGGTGGTATAAAACGCCTCCAGGCAGTGCGCTTTCACCTCTTCCGTCATACCCATGCCGGTATCGCTGATGCTCAGAACCGCGTCCGGGGGTGCCAGGGTTGCCGAAAGGGTTACCACACCGCCCTGCGGCATGGCATCCACGGCGTTAAGAATCAGGTTCGTCAGTGCTTCGCGCAGCTGCGATGCGTCGCCCAACACCTGTATCGGGGTTTCCAGGTCCGTTGCGAAGCGGATGCGAATGCCTTTCGCGCCCAGGTCCGTTTCCCAGCGCGGCACGGTCAGCAACATGGCAGCCCGCGTGACCTCTGCAACATCCACGAGCCTGAACGTATCGAAGGTGTCGGGTTGGTGAATCAACCTGATCCGCCGGACGATTTGTTTCGCGTCGTTGGCGGCATTCTGAATTCTGCCGATAAAATCGATAATGTATCCCCGGTTGTTCAGCCGTTCGGGATTGGAGAGCAGCAACTCGCTGTACCCGACAATCGGCATGAGCGCGTTGTTGAAATCGTGGGCGATACCGGAGGCTAACTGCCCCAGGGCGCTCAAGCGCGCCTGCAAGACCATCTGCGCCTGATTGGCCTGGAGTTCCTGCAGCGTCTGCTGCAGATCCCGGTTGGACGCCTCCAGGGCCGCTTCGGCCTGCTTGCGCGCGGTGATGTTGCGATCCATGCCGCGATAGCCGAGCAGAGCCCCCTCGGGTGACAGGATGGGCGTGCCATTCGTTTCCAGAATAATCAGCCGGCCATCACGGTGCCGGTTGGTGTTCTCCAACCCGGCGAACGGCTTGCGCCGGGCCACGATCTGCGCAAAATTGGCCTGCACCCGCCGGGCCTCGTCTTCCGGCATCAAGTCAAACGGCGTTCGCCCAAGCACTTCCTCCGGCCGGTAGCCGAGCATATCCAACACCCGGGAGCTGGCGTAGGTGTAGCGGCCTTGCGTGTCCACCTCCCAGACCCAGTCGGAGCTCGTCTCCACGAGGCTGCGATAGCGCTCCTCGCTCGCCCGCAGAGACTGGCCCATCAGCTCCGACCGGTCGCGCGCCTCGACGGCGTCCTTCATCAGGTTGAGCGCCGCCTGGCGGGATTGGCGCAGGGCATCCTCCGCCTGCTTGCGATCGGTGATGTCAGAAATGATGCCGTGCCAAAGCGTGCTGCCATCTTCCATCCGTTCCGGTTGCGCCTGGCTCCAGCGCCAACGCAGACCTTGCCGCGGCAGGACGACTCTGAATTCACAATAAAACGTCCGCAGCGTTCGGGCCGATTCCTGGATGAGGTCGCCAACGCGGACGTAGTCGTCCGGATGTAACCGCCCGAAAACCGGCGTGGCATCTTCCCGCACCTCCGCGGGTGTCACTTCATAGATGTCATTCATCCCGGGGCTGGAATAAGGAAATGCGGAACGCCCGTCCGGGAATAGCCGGTATTGGTAAATAACGCCGGGCACCAGCCGGGCGAGGTTGGCGAGCAGATCGTGGCTTTGTCTGGCTTTGTTCTCCGCCTCCTTGCGCTCGGTGATGTCACGGGAGATGCCGAACAGGCCGATGACCTTGCCTTGCACATCGCGCACCGGTCCTTTGGTGGACAGGAACGTGCGCGTCACGCCGCCGTTGGTCGCAACATCCTCGTACGTTTGCACGCTGCCGGAAACCACGACGCGACGGTCGCCATCCATCACCTGGCGCGCTTCGCCGGCTGCGAACAAAGCCGTGTCGTCTTTCCCCAAGACATCCCCGCACGGCTTGCCCACGATCCGGGCCGCCGCGGCATTAAACATCAGATAACGGCCTTGGATGTCCTTCACATAAACGGCGTCCGAGGTGTCCTCCGTGATCGCTTTGAACATGGCCTGCGTGTGACGAAGCACCTCCTCCGCTTGTTTACGATCCCTGATCTCTCTCGCCAGCTTCCAATTCCACGCGACCAGCCCGAGGAGGACGACGGCAAATAGGGCCGCCACCGGCCAGAGCCGCGCAACCGGGATGCCGGGCCTGTCGTCCGAATGGCTTGCCGCGAGTGGCTGGGCAGGGACGGCGGCCGAGGCCGGACAAGACGCCAGGGCGAGGCCAACAAACACGGTCAGGAGCATCCCCAGATGGCGGAGCCATTCAACCGAGTTCAGATACCGCGTGTTATTCATGGCATGCGCAGGACTCGAAATCTGTCCTGCCCCCGCTTCATCACAGGCAGGTCGGGAGGGAGAGGGAACCGCAAAACCGCAAAACCGCAGAGCTTTGATTTTTGATATGGGGGGCAGATGGCGCACCCATTTGTGCTTGGCGGTTACCGCTTGTCGCAGGCATTTCCGCGGACGGCTATCAACGGATTGTCATCGCTGCTTTTCAATTCCAGCTCGTATTTCCCAGCACGGGGGGGGTCATCATGCTCATCGACATGACGGCCATGACCCGCTCGATTTCGCGGACGGCTTTCACCGTTGCCTGGCCGATCAGGTCCAGCTGCGCCAGCGCGGTGATGCGGTCGCGGACCCGGTCGAACTCTTCTGCCGTGAACAGATCCTCGGTCAGGCGGCAGGCGTTGCCCAGGCCGATCAGCACCACGTCGCGCGGGTCGGGGATGGCGTCGCCCAGGATCAGCTCCCGCAGGCGGGTGCGGACCTCCTTGATCTCGCGGTCGTTGACCAGCGGGTAGCGGCGCACGTCGAACACCCACAGAATGCGCCGGTTCTCCTGCTTGAGGATCCCCTTGGCGATCAGGCGGGCCAGCACCCGCTCTTCGATGCGCCCGGTGCGGTCGGCGAAGCGATCCAGCCAGAATGCCGTGGTCTGAGGCTCCGCCTTCTGCTGCAGTTCCCGCAGCGGCTCGTCGAGCAGCGGGTCCCCGGTGGGAGTGCCTGACGTCACCCGCAGGGTCGTCACGTCCGTGTCGATGCGGTCAGCCAGCGCGAGCTCCATGAGCAGGGCGGCGGACAGGGCGTAATCCAGCGCGGAAGTCGGAAGCGGCTTGATGCGCCCCTGGCGGTCGTCGAGCGCCAGCAGGTAAATCTCTTCGGCCAGGCTGAGCAGACCCGACGCAGAAGCCAGCGGTGCGGACGGCAGCGGAACCGCCCCGGCGCAGCTGACCACGGCTTCGGGCAGGGTGGCGAAGATCGGCAGAACGACAGAGAATCCAGCCATGTCCAGGATCTGCCGGATCTGGGGCGCGGGGCAGGCCAGCGCCAGCCTGCCCTGCGCCTGCTTCATGCGCTTGGCGGCGGAGAGGAAGGTCCGCAGTCCGGCGCTGCTCACGTACTCCAGGCCCGCCAGGTCCAGCACCACCTGCCGGGCGCCGCCGCTGATGAGCGCACTCAGGCATTGATCCATCTCCGGTGCGCTGGTGGAGTCCAGCCGGCCCAGGGCCTGCACAATCGTGGCGTCGCCCTGCTTGCGTTCCTGGATCGTCATGCTGGTTCCCCTGGTTTGTATTCTGCTTCGCCGTTTCCACGGCGCCTGGCACGGGCTGCGGCTGGCTGTTTGCAGCTGCCGGTGTCAGTTAACGTTACACCCGCTTCATGCTTGCATTCAAGGTGAAAATCGAAGGGGGTGCGATTGGCGGAGCCGAAAGAGGCGGAATACACCACGAAGGCACGAAGAACACGAACGATGCAAAGGGATGCCCAGTTGATTGCGTATTACGAACTTAGCCGGGCTTCACGCCATGGCGTGCAGCGGCGACCCCGGCATCGTCCTTGCGGGTCGTGATGTCGGTGGCGCCGGTGCTGATGGCGGTGTGCGGGCAAAGATGTTCGAGCCGCACATCGAGCGCCTGGGCCTGCCTGCCGACGGAATTCCCGTTCAGCCCGCCGGGCGCGTCGCCGGCTCGCCCGGCTCCATCACCCACGGGTACCGCCGTGTCAGATACTCCGCCCAGTCCTTCCGCCCGGCGGGCGGCTTCGCCAGCAGAGGGGAAAAAAGCCCCTCGGTGCTGACGCTCTGGAACCTTTCCGGCGTCTTGACCAGCTTCGCCCACACGCCCGTCGCCGTTTCACCCAACGGCCTCAGCGCGGGCGACGTGACCTTGCGAAAGTCCTTGTTGTGGGCGGGGGCGATGTGCAGCAGGCTCACGATGTCCGCCTCGGGGGACCTGGCGGTCTCCATCTCGTGGGCCAGCAACTGCTGCCGCATCAACTGGTAAAACGGCTCGAAGAGCAGCGACTCGAACGACGGGATCCGCTCTTTGTCGAGCGGGCAGTCCGGCTTGTCATACAACGCCCTGTACGTCTTCGTGCGATCCGTGCCGCCCGTCGAGGCCTTCAGATGGATGCTGTGAAAGGACTCCGCGTACTTCCACGCGACCACCACGATCTGCTTTCTGCCGTCTGTCCGCTCGAACGCCACGAGGGCGTCGGCGCTGGTGCCGTTCGCACCTCGCGTGCGGCCGCTCTCCTCGCGCACGCGCTCGCCCAGGTAGTTCTTCTTCCCGATCCACGCGAACGTCACGAACTGGCCGTCCTCGACGGGCGCCATCTGCTTGAGTTCCGGGAATACGGGCTTCAGGAGCGTCGCCAGTGGCTCGGGCTGATCGGCAAAAGCGAACAGAAAGTTCACGCAGCAGACCTGCGCGTCGCACAGATGGTTGCTGGGCCTGCCGTTCTGGTTTTCGTGCCACGTGATCTTGTGCGCGTCGAACCATTCCCTGGCGGACTTGCGGCAGCCAGCGAACAGGTTCTCGTCGGCAAGTTTGGGCGGCAGGCAGAAGGGTCTCGGCAGGCCTGCGTATTCGCCGTTCTGGCGGGCGGCGCCCGAGAAGCCTGGCCACTCCTGCTTGAACTGTGCCTGACGGTTTCGTTCGGATTCGAGAAACTTGCCCATGAGCTGCCCTTTCATGCCCGATGGGCATCACCGCCAGCATACATCCGCCACGGTACGGGATGCACCATGGAAAATGCCCCCGCGTCACTGCTCCACCGATGCTGCCGCAACACCGCCAGCCGCTCTTCCCAGGAACTCAGGAGCAGGCAGATCCCTTCCAGATGGAGCTTTACCGGTTCTTCTCGCGCATGACTTGGCAATAGTACTGCACGAGGTCCCACTTGGCATCCGGTGCGATGCGGTGGTCGGGATCAACGCGTCGATCTGTCCGTCGTAATACAGGAGCCCGGCGGGTACAGGCTGGCATCCACGCTGAAATTCTGGCGGGACAGGTTGGTGAAGTGCCGCACCACGTCCATTTCCGTGAGCCGGCTGATGTCCTTGCACTTTTTCGGCACGCCGATTTTCATGCGGCGACTCCTTGTGTCTTCACCGCCGCCAACAGGTGTAGCTCCCGTATCGTACCCAGGTTGTGCGTGGCGCTACAGCACGCGCAGTTCCTTCGGTGTGCGGGTGAGCACCTCGCACCCCCGGACGCCCACGATCACCACGTCCTCGATGCGCACGCCGCCGGTGCCGGGCAGATAGATGCCCGGTTCGACCGTCACCACCATGCCGGTCTGGAGCACGTCCTTGCAGTTGGCGCGCAGCGAGCCAGGGTCATGCACCATGAGGCCCAGGCCGTGGCCAAGCCCGTGGCCGAAGTACTTGCCGTAGCCGGCCTTCTCGATCGGCTTGCGGGCCAGCGCATCCACGTCGTGGCTGGTCATGCCGGCCCGCAGCCCCGCAATGGCGCGGCAGTTGGCATCCAGCACAATCCGGTAGATCTCGCGCAGCTTCGGCGACGGTGGTCCGCAGAACACGACGCGCGTCATGTCCGAGCAGTAGCCGTCCACCTTCACGCCCATGTCGATCAGCAGTTCCTGGCCGCGGCGCAGAGCCCGGAGCGACGGGTGATGGTGGCAGCGCGATGCGTTGGAGCCGGCGCAGACGATGGTTTCGAACGCCTCGCCCTGGCTGGCTTGGTCGATCAGCCCGCGCATCAGCACGCGGATGTCCCATTCCGTCATCCCGGGATGGATCTGCTGCAGGGCCGCCTCGAAGACTGCGTCCCCCGTCCGTACGGCCTGGCGGATCGTGGTCAGTTCGCGCGGGCTCTTCACCATCCGCAGGGACGCGACGTGCTTCTGACACGCACCCCACGCGGTCACTTCCGGCAGCGCCTTCTTCATCTGCTCGAGCGCGGACAGGCTGCCACTGCCGTCGTACCCCACGTGCCGCCAGCGATGCCGGAGCGCCGGCCGGGCCAGGGGCTGGTACCGTTCCTCGTTCTTCCCGAGAAGCGCGCAGTGCAGGAATCCGAGTTCGGCCTGCGCCGTCTCCAGGTAGCGGAAGTCGGTGAAGAAGACCGGATCGCCGGACGCGCTCAGGCAGAGCAGGCCGTTGGAAGAGTCGAACCCGGTAAGGTACATCCGGTTGATCTTGTCCTCGATGAAGACCGCATCGAACTTTGCGGCGACCATCGCGCGCCGCAGTTTGCGCAGCCGGGCCTGGTATTCGCCAGCGGGGAATGAAAGGGTCGGACGGGAATAACAATCGCCAGATGGCATCATCTTCTTCACGCCCACCGCGCGCACCGCATGGTGGGAAACCAGGCGCCTGCCTTTTGCGGGTGCCCCTGCCGTTGCATCCTTCATGACTCACACCTCCGAGCGCATCGCGTCAATTGGCAGCCTGCGGGCTGTCAGCCCGCCTACCGCAACTTTACCGCCTGCTGCAGGGCGGCGCGCAGCTGCGCGCATTCCGCACGCGTGGCCCGCCGCGAAGAGTTGCAGATCGCTGCGGGTTCCATCGAGGGTTCAACCCTGTAAACCAATGGTGGAACCTGACGCGCTCGCGGCTGCATCCGCCTCGCCGGCAGCCTTGTCCGGGGGTCGGGAAGCCCCCTGCCGTTACGGTTTCGGGGGTGGCGCGCCCGGCGCGGCCGGCGGCGCACTTCCCGCCTTGACGCCGGGAACTGCGGCACCGCCGCGCGTCTCCGCAATCTTCTTCAGGAGTTCCTTGCGCCGGGTCACCCACGCCGCTGTGGCGGGATCGGCTGCCAGCTTCTCCTCGATCTTTTCGCTTCGTTTCTTGTCGAGCTCCAGCAGCGAGGCCTGCAGCGCCTTGCGTTTCTCCACCAGCGCCTTGACCTCCGGATCTTTTTCCATGAGCCTCGTCTCGGCCGGATGGAGCTTGACCTGGATGTCCCGCAGCTCAACCCAGGGGTTGGCTCCGTTCGTGGCGGCAGGCGGCGCCGCACGCGGCACCGGCGCGGCAGAGGGCACCGGCGCCTGCTGGGCCAGCACCACAGAACCAACCATTGCGGACAGGATCACCAGCGCTGCTTTTTGCACGCATCACCTCGCCTTTTTATTTCGCCTGCACATCAGGCTTCACCGCTTCCGGCACGACCACCGGCGCAGCAACCGGCGCAGCGACAGGCGCAGCAACCGGCGCAGCGACAGGCGCAGCGACAGGCTTGGGTTCGACAGTCTCCACGGGCGGCATCTTCCGGGGCCCAAATCCGCCGCGGGGTTCGCGCATATTGGGCGTGGACGAGGCCGACGGGCGCATTTCCTGCAGCGTCTGCTGCAGTTCGCGGCGCTTGACCACCAGGGGCGCCAGCTTCGGGTCGACCGACAGCTTCGCCTCCAGCAATTTGCGGCGCTGGGTGTCGAGATCCGCCACAACCTGCTGGGCCGCGGTCTTCTTCTCGGACAGCGCCTTGAGCTCCGGGTCGCTCGCCTGCAGCTTTTCCTCCTGCTGGCGCAGCTCCCGGCTGATGCCGCCCAGCTCGCTGAGGATGGCCTGCACCCTGGAAACATCGGGCCGGCCGCCGTTGGTGCTTATCGCGGAGGACACCGCTGCCGGCGCAAGCGCAGGCGCGCCACCTGCCCCGGAAGCTCCGGCCGCCGGCGCAAGCGCAGGCGCGCCACCTGCCCCGGAAGCTCCAGCCGCCGGTGCC
Organism: bacterium; assembly: GCA_037144015.1. GTDB lineage: Bacteria > Verrucomicrobiota > Kiritimatiellia > RFP12 > CAIWXQ01 > CAIWXQ01. The sequence continues at coordinate 23,365 of JBAWXQ010000006.1, read as the reverse complement.
TGCTGGGCCAGAACCGCGCTTCCCGTTGCCATCAGAATTGCCATCAGAGCCATGCGTTTCATGCTTTGAATTCTCCTGTTGTCTGTCAGAGGTTGCAGGATGCTCCCTGTGAGCGTCCATGCCACCGCATATTCAGATAGAATACTGCAAACCTCCGGCGGTGTCATCACCGTAGTCGGTTGGCGACAGGGGGCGGCAGTTCCGCGCGAGGGTGTGCGAAAGGATGCCGGTGAGCGCGTTGGGGCGCGGCTCGGGGGTTCGGCAGCCGGCCAGATGCCGGGCATACACCTGCCACGCGCCCCTGTCGCTAACCGACTACGTCCTCACCCCAAAACTAGCAGCCTGGTCGGCACAAATCTTGTGCAGGCGCAAAACCTAAATCCGACAGGCTGCTAGTCCTATTCTTCCCTCACCTCGCACTTTCGCGTGCGGCTCTTGAGCCAGGCCACGCCCCTGAGGTCGCGGATGGTCTTCCGCAGCCGGCGCCAGTTGGTGTACTTGCTGGTGCCGGCGGAGCGCGGGCGGTGGTTCACCGGGATCTGGACGATGCGGCCGCCCTGCATGGCCACGAAGCTGGCGAAGAAGCGGTGCAGGCCGTCCCACGGCTGCAGCGTGCGCACGAACTCGACCTTGAACGCCTTGACCGAGCAGCCGGTGTCGATGATGGTCTCGTGGAGCGCGCAGTTGCGCACGGCGTTGGCCAGGCGGCTCCCCCAGCGCTTGCTGGCGGTGTCCTGGCGCCGGGCGCGGTAGCCGCAGCAGCAGTCCACGGTGTCGCTGATTTTGGCGACCACGCCGGGGATGTCGGCCGGGTCGTTCTGGCCGTCGGCGTCGAGCGTGACCACGATTGCGCCGCGCGCGGCGCGGAACCCGGCGCAGAAGGCCGCGCTCTGTCCGGCGTTGGGCACGAGGCGCAGCATGCGCAGGTTGCGGCGGCGCGCGGCCTGTGCGCGCAGCAGCTCCGGCGTGCGGTCAGACGAGCCGTCGTCCACGGCCAGCACCTCGTACGGCCGGCCGAGCCGGGCGTCGAGCACGGCGCAGAGCTCGTCCAGCACGCCGTCAATGCAGGCCTCCTCGTTGTAGACCGGCAGCACGACGGAGATGACGGGGGCGATGGGGGATGGGTTGTCGTAATTCACATACGTATCCTAGAAGGAACGGCCGCCGGATGCAATGCGGACACAGAGGACGCAGAGGAAGAAGTGAGGGCACAGAGAATTCAATTGGGAAGGCAGGATGGTTTTTCGCGCCACGGGGTGCAGCGAATCCAGCTTCCAGCCTTCCAGCATTCCTGAGTACCAGATTGAATGCTCTGTGCCCTCACTTCTTCCTCTGTGCCCTCTGTGTCCTGTGCGCCGGCTTCTCGCTGGCGGGCTTGATGTACGGCGTGGGCTCCTGGTTATAGACCTTGGAGTGTGGCGGCACGGAGTGGATCAGCCAGACATTGGCGCCGATGGTCGAGTCATGACCGATGGTGGTCTCGCCGCCGAGGATCGTGGCGCCGGCATAGATCACCACATGGTCCCCGACGTTCGGGTGGCGTTTGACATCCTTGATCAGGTGCCCCTGGGCGTCCTTGGCAAAGCTCAGCGCGCCCAGCGTCACGCCCTGGTAGAGCTTCACGCGCCGCCCGATGACCGTGGTCTCGCCGATCACCACGCCGGTGCCATGGTCGATGAAAAAACCGGGGCCGATCTGCGCGCCGGGGTGGATGTCGATGCCGGTGCGCGTATGGGCATGCTCGCTCATGACGCGCGGGATCAGCGGAACCTTCTCCTGGTAGAGCGCGTGGGCGATGCGCTGCACCGTGATGGCATAGAGCCCGGGGTAGCTCATCACGATTTCCATGGTCGAATGCGCCGCCGGGTCGCCCTCGTAGGCGGCAACAATATCCTCCTGCAGCACGGCGCGGATGGCCGGGAGCTGGTTGAGCAGCGCCGTGACGGCGCGGGTGGCCTTCCGGCGGCAGTCGCCGCAGTCACGGCACTTTTCGAACTCGCACTGGTAGGCAAAGGCGCGCTGCACCTGGTCGCGCAGCTGCCGCGCGATGTCGGCCAGCCCGCGCCGCAGCATCTCCTCGGCATCCCCGGCGACGAGCGGCGCATGGCCATGGCAGCCGGGGAACATCATGCCGACCAGGTTTTCCAGCTGTTCGACCACAGCCTTCTGCCCGGGCAGGTTGAAGGCCTTCTCCGTGTTGGCAACCGGGCAGTTGCGGCAGGGGGAGAGGTTGGAGACGAGACGGGGGAGATGCTTTTTAATCCAGCGTTCCATGGCGGGCTCCGATTTGTATGTGGAAAGCAGCACTCTTCGGCGTGGGGTTAATGCGCTCGGTACGGGTCCCGGCTTCGTTCATGGGGTGGACTTCGTTGACGTTGTTGACCTCATTGACAATACGGTCAGCAGGGTCATTCTTGTCAGCCTTTTCATGCCGGCCTTGTTCCCTTGCACTCCGGGAAGGTGGAACAGCCCCAGAAGTCGCCCTTGGCCGACTTGCGCCGGCGCATGGGTTTGCTGCACAGCGGGCAGTCTGGCGCTGGCGGTTTGTCCTTGTCTCGCGCCTCGAGACGTTTGGTCATGAGGCGCTCCCTGAAGCCGCCGGTCTCCTCAAAGGCTTTGCCTTGCGCCTCCACCTGGCTCTTCAGCATGTTCAGCGCGCGCCCGATGATGATGAGCAGGGCGTTGGCCACGACCACCACATCGTCGGCATCGAGCCACTGGGCGTACTTCTTGCGCTGCTCCAGCGCGTGCTTCGCCGACTCGTGGACCATGTCGTCCGCGAATGGCGCCGGGGCCAGCGAAATGGCGTTCACGGTCCGGGCCTCCGGGGAATGGACCGACCACGGGAGCTGGTTCCGGTCGAGAATCACGACTTCGTAATCGCCGCGCAGCTCGCTGAGGCTCGCCCTCGCCACGTCGGTGAGCTTCATCTCGGTGTCCTTGGACGTGGCGGAACGCTCCGACCCCTCGATGATGTTCTGCCGTCCGCTGCGTGCCGCCTGGGTCATCTGGTCATACTGCCTCCCCTTGGGGTCGTAGAACTTCGCGCCCGCCTCGCGATGATCGAAGGTCAGAAACCGGCGGCAGAATCGCAGAGTCTCAACCTGGACGATCGTGGCCAGCGTGAAGGAGTGCAGCCGGCGGAAGCCCCCGTGCTTGTCGAACAACTCAGGCATGCCGAACTCCGTGGTGGCGGGGTGAGCGGCTTGCCCGTGTCGACCTGGTTGTCAACGCAGTCATTCCGGTCAGAAAGGTCTGCGAGGTCAATCCGGCCATCTCCCCCCCCGTGCAATCCGTACAATCACCCGCTCCGCAGCGATGTTCCTCGCCCCCAGCGCCAGCAGCGCGCGGCTGCAGGGGCCGCCGGGAAGCGCGCGGACTTCCTTCACGGCAATGCCGTCCGTGCGGCAGAGCTCCAGAAAGTCATCCAGCGTGAACAGGTGGATGTTGGGGGTGTCGTACCACTCGAACGGCAGCGGGCCGCCCTTGGGCATGCGGCCGGTGAGGAGCAGCTGGGTGCGGATCGGGAGGTAGCCGAAGTTGGGGAAGGTGATGATGGCCTCGCGCGCCACGCGCAGGATCTGCTGCAGCACAAAGCGCGGCCGGCGCATGACCTGCAGCGTCTCGCTCAGCACGGCCACGTCAAAGGCGTTGTCGGGCACGATGGCCAGGCCGTCATCGATGTCCTCGAGAAGCGCGTCGTGGCCGTTGTCCGTGGCGCGCACGACGCAGGCGAGGTCGATCTCCACGCCCACGCCCTGCGTCTCCCTGCCCTCCTCCAGGCGGGAGAGCAGCGTGCCGTCGCCGCAGCCGAGGTCCAGCACGCGGCTCTGCGGCGCGACCAGCGCGAGGATGGCGTCGTACTCCTCGTCGGAGCGTCCCGGACGCTCCGCGGTCTCGTGCAGCGGCGGCGGGCCGACCCACGGCAGAAAGGCGCGGATCACGGCCTGGATTTCGTCGACATGCGTCAGGAACGCATCGTGCCCGGCCGGGGCCTCGAGGTGGCAGTAGGTGACGCGCTTGCGGCCGTTGAGCAGCGCCTTGACCATGTCGGTGGACTGCTCCGGCATGAAGAGCCAGTCGCCGCTGAGCGCGACGATCAGCATGCGCGCCCGGATGTTCTGAAAGGCCTTTTCCAGCGTGCCGAAGCGCTCCTCGAGGTCGTATTCATCCATGGCCTCGGTGATGTGCAGATAGGAGTTGGCGTCGAAGCGCTCGATGAACTTCTCGCCCTGGTGCTGGAGGTAGCTTTCGACCTGGAAGTAGGAGCGGAACGTGCGGCGCGACTCGGCGTGGAAGGCGTCGTCGGCCTGCAGCCACTCGGGGCGCTTGGCGCGGCCGAACTTGTCCGCCATCATCTGCTGCGAGAGGTAGGTGATGTGCCCCAGCTTGCGGGCCTGGGCCAGGCCGCGCGCCGGGGTGCGGTCGGTGCCGTAGTAGTCGCCGCCCTGCCAGTCGGGGTCCTGCACAATGGCCTGCCGGCCGAGGATGTCGAAGGCCAGCGCCTGGGAATTGATGCTGGGCGCCGAGGCAATGACCATGGCGCGTCCGACCGCGTCGGGGAAGCGGATGGCCCATTCCAGCGCCTGCATGCCGCCGAAGCTGCCGCCCACCACGGCGGCAAGGTGCTCGATGCCGAGCTGCTGCAGGAGCATCCGCTGCACGGTGACGATGTCGCCGACGGTCATGCGGGGAAACTGCGAGCCGTACGGCTTTCCCGTGGCGGGGTTGATCGAGCCCGGGCCGGTGGTTCCCTTGCAGCCGCCGAGCATGTTGGCGCAGATCACATGGTAGTAGTTGGTGTCGATGCCGCGCCCGGGGCCGATCATCCCCTCCCACCAGCCGCTGGGCTCGGTCTGTCCCGGGCGGATGCCGGCCACGTGCGCATCGCCGGTGAGGGCATGGCAGACGTAGATGACGTTGCGCCTGTCCGGCGCCAGCCGGCCGCAGCACTCACAGGTCACCTGGATGGCGGGGAGCACGCCGCCCTTCTCCAGCTTGAACCCTTCCGGCGGAAGATTCAGCTGGAGCGTCTGCGGCTCCACGACGCCGACCGTCTGGCCGATGTATCCTGATTTTGCCATACGGTTGGATTCTAGCCCGTTATGGCGGGTTCCCGCAAGGAGGGACGGGATGGAACGATTCTCGTTCCATCAACTGTTATTTCGCAATCTCCGACAGGGTTTGCTGATACAGTTCAATGCTGATCCGGAGCCCGTGGGAGCGCACCAGCCGGTCCAGAAGTTCCGTTGCCGCGGCAGGTGTCAGAACCTTGCCGCGAAGGGCGCGCAGAAGGATGCCGAGCGTGCCCAGCGTCCGGACGCCCTCGGTCTCCGCGGCCAGGCGCGTGATCCGGTCGTCACAGAGGAGCCAATCGGCGCGACACCGGATGGCCAGCGTCAGGCCGTCGTTGTCGGCAGCGCTCATGGATGACGCGAACCGCCGCGGCTGCCGGACCGTTTCTATGGCGCATCCTTTCAGAAACGCCTCGAGATATTCCTTTTCAGCCGGGTCGAGCGTGTGCGGGAGAAGTTCCCGCCGGACGGATTCCGGGATGAGCAGCGCACCGCGCACAGTCGCCGAAATCAGGTCGAGTCGACGGAGTTTTCCGAGGAAAATCAGCGGGCTGGCGTCTGCCACGACGATCATGCGCGGAGGTCCTTTTGCAGCTCGGACCCGTCGTAGTTGAGTTCCAGGCCGGCCTCGTGCAAACGCTGCAGCAGATCGCGCAATGGCAACCCGGCCATTTCAGCGGCCCGGGAGAGAGTGACATCGCCGTTGCGATAGGCCTGGCAGGCGTGCTCAAACATCAGATCCGCCGCGCCCCGCTTCAAAGCGCGCTTGAGAAAGGAGGAGCGCTCCATGTCCAGGTCGATGGCCAGTTGCGCCAGACGCCCCGCTTCCTGCCTGGGAAGTCGCATGGATAGGGTGACGGTTGGCATTTGTTTACTCCTCTTGCATCTGTAAACAGTCTGGCAGATAACATCAGGTGAGGCAAGAAGATCCCGTTCTCCCAAATCTACGGCTAAGGACGACGCGCCATTTGCGCGCGACCTTTTTGCACCTTGCCCACGTGGCGTCGCGGAGCTCCAAAATGCGTGAACAAGAAACACGTGAAGATGCATCCTGGAGGGCGGAGCTACGCGACGCCAGGCGGGCGTCAGCCCGCAACCCAACGAATGAACACATGAAGGACACCGAGAGCACAGAGAACAACAGAGACCACAGAGAAATGCCTGTCCTCGGCCGGCGAGCCGGCCGCCGCAACAGCATGAAATTCGTCTGTGCGCTGGGGTCTCGGTGTCCTTTCACTTGATGCTGCAAGATGCTCAAGGAACTGCTGCCGCGGCGGCAATTGACGCGATGGTCGCGTCTTCTTGTTTAGCTGCGTCTGCCCTGCCGCCGGTGCCCGCTCATTGTGAGACAGGCACCCCCATCCTTCCTCTGCACCTCGCGCGGAACTGCCGCCCCCTGTCGCCAACCCATTACGTAGATTTGGGGTTCTGCGCGAGCCACGCCATGCTATCATGATTCACGTTGGCGGGGATCCCCGCCCGAGACACAAACGTCAAGGAGCAGTCGCATGGGCGCATATGAGATGGCATCGGCGGAGCACCGGAAGATCGTGGATGTCCTGCTGGCTGAAACCCGGGCGAATGGCGGCCTGGCCCCGGTGGATATCGACCGGTTCTGGAACGACCAGGAAACCGCCCTCCGGGATCCGTCTGGGGCCGGCATCCCCCATGTCCCCCTCGGCGCCATCTGCAACTGGGAGTGCGTGTTTGACGAATTAGGGGTGCCCCAGGACTGGTGGCGCTACCAGTATGCGGATGAAGCCTGGGCGCTGGACCTGAACCGGCGCTACAATGACTTGTCGGAGAAAGTCGTCGGCAAACGGCTCCTGAACGAAACTCCCGCCGACCCTGCTCGCAGGTGGCCCGACGTCAAGCAGCTCTACGACATCTTCGAGGCCCGCAACGCCTGGGAAGGCGGCGCCACGGGCTCCTGGTGGCTCCATGAGTCGGCCCACAGCCCCGGGGAGCTCTCCGCCCTGCTCGATCGCGTCGAAAAGCGTCTGGAGAGCCTGCGGGAATTTCTGCTCCCGCCCAACTGGGATGCAGAGAAGCAGCGCCTGGAAGGCCTGGGTGGCAAGGTTCCACTCTACCGGGGCCAGCGGGGTCCCTGCACGTTTGCCTGCTCCGTCTATGGCGTGGAGCCCTTCCTGTTGCTCTATTACGACAACCCCGAACTGGTCAAACGTTTCAGCGACGTGCTGGCCCGCGCCATTCTGGCACGCGCCCGCGTGCTGGACGTGGAAGCCGGCTACACCGAAGCCACCGCCCCGCATGGCTGGTCGTGGGCCGATGACAACTGCTGCATGTTCAACCAGGAAATGTACGCGTTCTTCGCCATGCCGATCCATCGCGCGGTGCTGGGCCGGTATGCCCCCGATCCCCGGGACAGGCGATACCAGCACTCCGACTCCGCCATGGGCCACCTGCTGCCGTTGCTGGCGCAACTGAACCTGACCGGCACCAACTTCGGCCCCACCCTGACCGTGAGCGAAATTCGCCGGCACTGCCCGCAAGCCGTGATCGACGGCCAGTTGGCGCCGTTCACCTTCAGCCGGAATGAAGAGGCCAACATGGTGGCCGAGTTCCTGCGGGATTTCGACCAGGCCAGGGCCAATCGGGGGCTGACGTTCGGGACCGCCGGCTCCATCAATAACGGCAGCCGCCTCACCGGGATGCGTCTGCTCATGGCCGCCATCCAGCGCCATGGCCGGTATCCCTGACGCCAATCGAGTGAACCGCAGATTGACGATTGAAGAGGTCCGAATCATGAAGTAAGTATTCCGCAAATGTGGAAACACCTTCAGAAATCGGCAATGGACATTCGTCAATCTGCGGTTCGCATGTCTTCGATCTGTACCCGGTGCCGGGCCTCGTCGGGAATGGCTTCGGACGACGGCGCACGGCCGCGTTCGCCTGCACATGAATGTTTTTGCGTCCGCGCCACGCGCATCCCCAGGAACGCCAGCCACCACCCCAGAAAAATCTGGGAGGGATAGTGCGACCGGGAATCGACGCGCGAACAGGCCGTGAGGCCGGAGCAGGCATAGAGGACCGTCTGGGCCACGGGGTTGGCGGTCATCCCCGCCATGACCAGAAACGGCACGGCGCCGGCCATGGCATGTCCGGAGATGCCGTTTTCGTCCTGCAGCGGATGCCACCCCGAGCCGCGGCCTTCCTTGGGGCGTGAACCGCCCAGCAGCCACGTGCCGCCATACGTCACGGGGGACGCCACCAGCAGCGTGCGCGACATCTGCGTGCCCCACGCGCCCGCGACGGCTGCCGCCGGGCTTGCCGGGGCCAGGACGCCAATGGCCATGGCCGTGACCGGTGCGAGGATCACGACCCGCTTGTCCCCGAACTGCTTGGTAACCCAGTGGAACGTCTTTGCGGCTTTCGATTCGGAATGGATCTGGCTGCGGTAGGCTTTCTCCAGCCACGCGTCGAGCGGCGTGTTGGCCAGGATGGCGCCGGCCAGCATCCCGATTCCCAGGCGCACCAGGTTGCGCCAGGCATAGAAGCGGCGGATGTCATCCAGCAGGGTCTGCCACACACGCAGAAGATAATATTTTGGAGTGAAGATCATGGCAGGTACGAGGAATGGCCATCCGAACCACGTTTCATCGCAGGGCGGGCGTCAGCCCGCAACCCAACGAATGAACACGTCAAGGACACCGAGAGCACAGAGAGTAACAGAGACCACAGAGAAATGCCTGACTGCGGCCGGCGAGCCGGCCGCAGCATCATGAATTTCTCTCTGTGCTCTCTTTCTTTCTCTGTGGCCTCTGTGTCCGTACACTTGATGCTGCAATATGCGACGCATATGCATCGCATGTTATGGCGGAACAATCTAAAAAAGCCGTTCGAAAGTTCAAGGCGAAGTTGCCGTGCGTACGTGCCTGGGGGCGTCGTGGCGGGCGGTGTGAGCGCACCGCGCCGATGCTGACGGCTTTCCCCCGCGCCAACACACCCCAAAAAGATTTTCGCGCCGCGAAAATCTACATCCTCGCGCTCATCTCCGCGATCTTCTTCAGGATGGCGGCTTCCTCCTCGTGGTACATCTCGGCAATGGCGGGGTCGCTGAAGTGATAGACGCGCTCCTCGAACGTGGAGGTGGCGAGGCGGTTGAAGAGGCGCTGCTCGGCCTGCTCGATGTCCTTGCCGTAGATGTGGTACGAGTCCGCCTGCCAGTTCATGCGCGCCAGGCGCGTGGGCTTGCCGGTGCGCTTCTCGATGCCGGCGGCGATGACCTCGCGGTTGAACAGGGTGAAGCCGAACATGTTCATGAAGTTCGCGCCCCAGGCGTCGTTGCTGCGAAAGCGCACGTTGCAGTTGAGCCACTGCACGCCCTTGTCGTCCGTCAGGATGCGGTACCAGAGCGACTGCAGGCAGGGCGGGTCGTAGCAGGTGAGGTCGAGGTTGGGCATCCAGGTGATCATCTGCGCCTGGCGCGTGTAGGGCTGCTCGCTGAGCTTGGCAATCACGTACTCGACCTGGTCGACCTGGAACGGGCCGGTGAAGGCGGTCTGGCCGTCATGGCGCTCGCGCCACTGGCCGTAGTTCTGGAGGCGGCCGTGGTAGGTGTATTCCCAGCGCGTGTCCGCCGGGTCGTTGATGGCCTTGACCCAGTTGTCCTTGCGTCCTTCGAGCTCGTAGACGTATTCGCGCAGGTCCGCGAGCCCGCCGGGGAACCCCTTGTGGATCATGGGGTCGGCCAGCGGGTCCTCGACCGTGATGTTCATGGTGGCATCGATGCTGGGCGGATCGCCGGGCTTGTCGTACTGCGTGCGGAAGCGCGTCCCCCCGGCATGCAGCGCGATCAGCGCGCGTTCATACGCCTCGGCCAGCGAATGGCCGCAAACAGTCAGGACCGGAATGCTCAGCATGTGTGTGGCCTCCCAGGAAAACCCGTATGCGGCACATGATACACGGGCAGAGAGGGGCGAGACGACCCAAAACTGCGAGGCAACGGGGCGTGAGCGTAACCATGCACAATCGGACACGAAGGGCGAGGAAGGCTTTCGATACCTGAGCCACGGCGCTGACATCCACGACCCGCTACGCGCCGCCGACCGGGGTCTGCCGGAATGAACTAAGAACTTATCCGTAAACAACTTCGCGCGCTTTGGGCGCCCGCGGAGCGGCCGCCCCACCTTTCCGAACACATATGAAAAGCAGGGTGGGCCGCGCAGTCCCCTGCGCGGCCGCAGTGCGAAGGGTGGTTTACGGATAAGTTCTAAACTGTCACCCGCAGTCAGATGGTGGCAGCACCCTCCCCGGCTCTGCTCTTCGGTCTGCAGCGGCGGGACGCCGCTGCCACATCCCGGCGGGCGGGACGCCCGCCAAAGTAAATCGCGGCGCAGCCGCGATTTACACGTCGATGATCGGCCCCTTGCCGGGCGGCGGCCCCTTCCGGCGGCGCAGAGTCGGTGGCGGGGGTGGCGCGCGGTTGAAGATGATGCGCGCCCGCGTCTGGCGGGGCCGGGAATAGCCGAGGAAGACGCTCACCAGGCTCACCACCAGGCTGGCCCAGGCCGCCGGCCAGAAGCCGGCCACGTGGAAGCCGTGCACCAGGTTCGAGGTCAGCCAGAGCAGCAGCGCATTGATCACCAGCAGGAAGAAGCCGAAGGTGAGGATAATGAACGGCAGCGAGATCAGCCGCAGCAGCGGCCGCACAAAGGCGTTGAGGACGCCAAGCACCAGCGCGGCGATCAGCAGATCCGGCGGGCGCTCATACGAAACGCCCGGCACGATCGCGGTTGCAACCCATACCGCAATCGTCAGAATGAACCATCGAAAGAGTATGCCCATGGGTGGCCAGTGGTCGGTGGTCGGTGGTCGGTGATCGGTGGTCGGTGATCGGTGAACAGTGTACGAATGCGGCGAAAGGAGTAAAGCTGAATATAGTCGATTAGCACCTTATAGACTGGGAACCGCAACAAATAACAGGTTGTTTTGAACAGGAGGAAACAGAGGAAACAGAGCCAGAAGACCTCTGTTATCTCTGTTGCCTCCTGTTCAAATTGATTGGGTTGTGGGCGTGGCCCACTTTGGTCGGGTACCCCCATCCTTCCTCTGCTCCTCGCGCGGGACCCCCGCGCTCCTCCCTTCAAGAATCAAAAATCTGCGGTTCTACGGTTCTGCGGTTCTCTCTCCCCAATCCGCCCCCCTCGCTGCCCGACCCGGAACCAACCGCAAAATGTAAAACTGATGTTACTGTCGATCGCAAGGCAGCCGGGCGCATTTCCGTTTCATTGACTTGCTCCTGAAAGGCGCACGGCGGCGCTGTGTAGTGCCGCGCGTCCACGCGCGGCCATTGCGCAGGGTGCGCCGGTGACGGCGCACGCTACACCCACGCATGCCAATGCCATACCGCGAAGAGAGCAAGTCAACATAAACAGGGATGCGCCCAAGGCAGCCCCGCCCCCGCCCTGCTCCTTGACCCCTCTGTTTGATTCCGGCATACTTTTCATTTTTCAGACTTCTTAGAAGAATCGGACCCCATGATCAACCCAGGCCGCCTGATTCTCTCCGGCATCCGACGCCTCCAGCTGAGATTCGCCCGTGAGCGCGTGCTGGTGATCGGCGATTCGCATGCCAAGATCTTCCGCCATTTCAGCTTCCTCCTCCGCCTGCCGCGCATCCATTTTCAGGTCGCTGCCAAGGGCGGCGCCACAGCCTCGGGGCTGGCCACGCCGAATTCGGTGACCCAGGCCTACCAGCGGTTCCGCAAGGCGCTGGACACGATCCCGCGCGACCGGGTGATCGTGCAGCTCGGCGAAGTCGACACCGGCTACGTGATCTGGTATCGCGCCAAAAAACGCCAGGCGAGCGTGGAGGATATGTTCGCCCTGGCGATCAAGACCTATACCCATTTCCTGCTGGAGGTGGCTGCCACGGACAAGGTCATCGTGATCAGCGCGCCGCTCCCCACCATTGTCGACGGCAATGACTGGGGCGAGGTCGCCGATCAGCGCAAGGAAGTCTCCACCACCCGGAAGCAGCGCACGGAGCTGACGATCCAGTTCAATCGCACCATGGAGACCTTCTGCCGCGAGCACGGCCTCGGCTACCTGAACCTGGATGGCGATTGCCTGGGCGAGGACGGGGTTGTGCGCCAGGAGTACATGCACCCCTCCCCGAAAGACCACCATTACCATGAACCGCGCTACGCGCGCCTGCTGGCCAGGAGGCTGGGACCCATGCTCGAGGCGAACGAGAACTGCCGGAGGGCGCGCACGCGCGGGCCGCTGGTTGCCATGGCCGCGCTGGCGCTGCTGGTGCTGGCGCTGGCGCTGCCGGGCATCCGCTCCATGCCGGTGACGGACCGCGACGAGGCGCGCTATGCCCAGGCTTCGAAGCAGATGGTCGAGTCCGGCGACTATGTGCAGATCCGCTTCCTGGATGAGGCGCGCAACAAGAAGCCGGCCGGCATCTACTGGCTGCACACCCTCAGCGTGCGCCTGGCCGGGGTCAAGGACCAGATCTGGCCGTACCGCCTGGTCTCCGTGGCCGGTGCGCTGCTGGCCGTGCTGCTGGTCTACCTGCTGGGGCGGCGCATCCAACCGGACGCGCCGCTGCTCCCGGCCATGGCACTGGCCGCCTGCCCGCTGCTGATTTGCGTGGCGCATGCGGCCACGACCGATGCGGTCATGATGGCCACGGTCTGCGCGGCGCAGTTGTGCCTGGCGAAGGTGTATCTCGCGGGCAAAGGGCAAGAGGCAAGGGGCAAGGGGCAAGAGGCGGGTGACAAGGGTGAGGCCACATGTGACAAGGTTCAGGGTTCAGCGTTCGGGGGACAGGTGGATGGTGGAAGGTGGAAGGTGGTGGGTGGCAGGCAGCAGGCCACGGAACCCGGACTCCGGAACCCGGAACCCGGAACCCGGACTCCGGAACCCGGACTCCTCGCCGCCCTCGGCTTCTGGACCGCCCTCGGCATCGGGATTCTCATCAAGGGGCCGATCACGCCGCTGATTGCCGGGCTGACGATCCTGGCGCTCTGCCTGCACGACCGCAATTTCCGCTGGCTGCGCGCGCTGCGCCCGGCCCTCGGCATCTGCCTGTTGCTGCTGATCGTGCTGCCGTGGCTGGTGGCGATCCAGCGGAAAACCAGCTTCCTGCAGGATTCGGTGGGGAAGGATTTCCTCACCAAGGTGCAGGGCGCGCAGGAGAGCCATGGCGCGCCCCCCGGGGCCTATTTGGCAACAGCAGGCTTCCTGTTCTGGCCGCTCTTCCCGCTGGCCTGGCGCGGCATCGGCCGCGCCTGGCAGGCGCGGCGCACCGATCCGGTGTCCGTATTTCTGCTGGCGTGGCTGCTGCCGGCATGGCTGCTGTTTGAGCTCGTGCCCACCAAGCTGCCGCACTATGTGCTGCCGCTGTATCCGGTGCTGGCGTTCCTTACAATTCGCGGGTGGAAGGTGGAAGGTGGTGGGAATGAACCCGGAACCCGGAACCCGGAATCCGGAATCCGGACACCGGACACCGGAACCCGGAACCCGGGCGGCATTTTCTCCTTTGGCGCACGTCTCTGGCGGTCTACCTGTCTGGTGGCAGACGTGACGTGGTGGCTTGGCGCGGCGGCGTTTGTGATCGGCCCGGTGCTGGCAGGGCTTTTACTCGGATGGGCCTGGCTGCCGGCGGCATTTGGCTGCGCGGCTGTGGCAGGTGTCGCGGCCGTGGCTGGCTGGCGGTTGCGGCAGCGTCCCCAGGCGGCCGTGGCCGCAGCCGCGGGGTTTGCGCTGCTGTATTTCACGATGCTGTTTGCCTTTGTCCTGCCGCGCCTGGACGACCTCTGGCTCACGCGCAGAGTGGCGGACATGGTTGCCACGCAGACACAGGGGAAGCCGGCACGGGTGGTGTCGATCGGCTATGCCGAGCCGAGCATGGCCTTCACTTTCGGGTCGCAGACGATTCTGTCCGGCGGGGTCGATCGGGCTGTTCAGGAATTACTGCAGAACGCGGCGACCATAGTGTTGATTCAGGATACGCCGGGGCTGCCGCCAAAGGTGCTGCCCGTAAGCGACGCCTGCTGGGCGCGGCTGTGCCAGCTGGTGGCCGTGCCGCCCAAGGGACAGCAGCGCGAGCGTTTTCTCGCCGCCGCCGCGCAGGCTGGCGTGCGCGTGCAGGAAGTGGCCGCGGTCGACGGCCTCAACTATTCGCGCACAAAGCGCGTGCGGGTGATTCTGTTCCGAAGCCCGGTGACCGGTGAGCGGTGATTGGTGACCGGAAACAGGTGGCCCGGGCGCTCCGCGCACGGGCAAGTGCAAGCGGTGTGCCAGACATGAACCTGCCCGCGCGCGGAGCGCCCGGGCCACCTTGCGAGCGAAACGATCAACTGAAACGTTCCAGTAAAACGCGGCAAACAGAAGTCAGGACATGACAGGGTGTTTGATGACTCTGGAGTTTAGAAATATGAAACCGGTCACCGGACACCGGACACCGGACCCCGGACTCCGGACACCGAACCCCGATCACCGATCACCGGCATTCCTGTGCCTGCTGGCTGTCCTCGTGCTCGTGGCGGCTGCCGGCCTGCTGGGGGTGGACCGCCTGGTGGCGCAGGCCGTGCGCGACCACCTGCCCAAAAACGGGAGCATCCACCGGGTGGCGGACGGGATCAGCCTGATCGGCGGCATCGGCATCTACCCGCTGGCGGCTCTGGCATTGCTGATCTGGGCCTGGTGGATCCGCCCGCACCGCGGCTTGTGGCGGGCGTGTCTCTGGATGCTGACTGCGGAAGCGGCCTGCAGCCTGCTGGTGCGCGTGCTCAAGATCGGCCTCGGCCGCTGGCGTCCCGGGCAGGAACTGGCCGGACAGTTCGAGTTTTTCCAGGGCCGGATCTTCAATGCCAAGTGCCACTCGTTCCCGTCCGGGCACACCGCGGATGCGGCAGCCGTGGCCGCGGTGCTCTGGTTTGTCTATCCGCGGCTGCGGCCACTCTATGTGGCCTGGGTGGTGGTGATGGCGGCCTCGCGGGTCTGCGCACAGCAGCATTTCGTGGCGGACACGGCAACCGGCGCGGCGCTGGGCATTCTCTGCGCGCTGGTGGTGGGCCGGAAGCTCGACGTCCTGGAGCGCTGGATCGCACCGCACCGTCCGAAAAACGGCGAGAGTTGAACGTGAGGACATCCGCTCCGGACACCGAGAGCACCGAGATTCAAGAGCACACAGAGAAACTTGCGTGAAGGTTGCTGGCGTCCCACAGCCCGTAACGCAAACAACTGTTTTGCCATATTTGGAGGGCGCCGCGCCGTCGGTGCCGGGCATGTTGAGAATTACTGTAAAAAAACCGAAGAGCCTTGTTAAAGAAAACAAGGGGGTGTATCTTTTCTTTGCCAAGCCGGTAAAGAAAGATCGTTTCTCAAGTGGCAACATCCTATCCAACAGGTCGTTACGTTGAGAATTCCACCGCTGGGGAAGTCTGCAATGCATTCGTCCCCAAGCCGTTGCCACCTGCGGTCATGCCCTCAGTTGCCGGGTTCCAGAGTCTCTACGAGGAGGCCAACCGATCCCTGGGCCGGCTGGATGGCTTGTCCATGATGCTGCCGGAACCGTCTCTTTTTCTGTACACGTACATCCGCAAGGAGGCGGTCCTTTCTTTCTCACTGGCGTCAAGGAAACCGGCGACCAGGCCGCAGCAACGGCCACGCGCGTCTTGCAACTCTTCGAGGCCGACCGGCAACGTATCCAGGCCATCGGCAAACCTGCCGGCTCCGCCCTGCGGGTCCACCACCACCTGAAAAGCAAACCCATGGCCACCGTTCAGGCGGCCGCCCGCGCATTGGACCTCACCGAACCGACCGTCCGATCCTCTTTCCTGCACCTGGCGAAACTGGGCGTTGCGCAGGAGATCAGTGGTCGCCAGCGCGGCCAGGTGTTCGCCTACCAATCCTATGTCCGCATTCTGAACGAAGGCACCGAGCCACTTGGGTCGCCACGCACCAGCACGACGACCCACCCATGATCTACTACCCCGACTAAAAAATCCGACTGGTTGTTGCCTTCACGTTGCGGACTCCATGACGATGACACCAAAAAAACTACTCCTGATCTCCGGCCCCTCCGGCGGCGGCAAAAGCACGTTGATCGACCAGCTGCGCAATGGAACACTGGACCCGGCGATCCGTGCGCTTCTGCCCGCGCCCTGCGCCGGATGGCCGGTTGTCGAAGCCAACGATGTGGTCAAGGGAGATCTGTCCGCCGGGGACTTCGCCGGGATCGTGCGTGCCGGCGAGTGCCTGGTACATTACGACATGGTGTTCATCCGCCGCCGCAAGATCCTGCGATACGAGGACGATCCCGCGATTCGCCTGCTGGCGCAAGCCGCCTCGCTTGATGTCGTCTTTATCCGGCCCGATGTCGCGCAGCTTCAGGAGCAATTCGTCCGCCGGCAGCAACGCCATCACACCACAAAGTCGAAGGGCAGCCTGCTCTGGCGCCAATTCGTCCGCCGCCCCCTGCGGCGGGTGGCAGCCTGGCTGACGGACAAGCCGGTGATCGCCACTGAGGACTGGTATGTCCGGGACCAGGGGCTTGCGGATTGTTACGGGCCGTGGGAAACCTTCATTCGGACATGGGCAGCAAAACATTCGGCGATTAAAATCATTCGGGTTGAGCCTGCGTCCAGCCCGGGCGAGCCGGCTAGATTCAGGTTGGCCGCAAACACAGGCGAGGCTGACGGCAGCCGGCCTATGCCGACGCCCGAAGACACCCGTATACGTAAATGGGGCTTGCCGCAGATCCGGTTTGCCGATCTCGTCCGGGACAAGCTCGTGCTCGTTGCGCTTGCCCGCGGCAAAATGACGGCGGATTGCCTGCGCGAAAATGGGGCGCGCGATGTTTTGTTGCTGGAGAAGAGCGGATCGGTAACGGCAATCCGCGAAGGGATGTGGGTCCGCAAGCGTTACCGGCGTATTTCGGATGTACGCAAAAACAACTGCAATGTCGCAATTCTTCACGGTACGGCGGCATTTGCCCTGATGGAGAAGCGGGAATTTGCGCGGTTCCGGTATGTGCTTGTGCCGATTGGCCCTGCGATGGTTGCTATGGCCATCGGACTCCTGATGTACGGACGAAGGAAAGCCCTGGTGCTGGCGGGAAGGACCGAACTGCAATGTAACGGCCGTGGCCGCCAGTACATCGTCCTGAATGCTCATGTTCAACTCCGTGACCAAACCCGGCAATATGGTCCGGCCGGACTCGCTCCACTGGAGTTGCTGCAGCGGTTAGCGGGAGTCGATTACGTCTTGCTGCGCGGGAGCGAGAGCATGGCAACTGGTGAACACCAGGGCGACATCGACATTCTGGTTTCACAGGACGGGATGCAAGAATTCAAGAAGCGCTTCAGCGAAGAAGTTGGCACGTATTCGTTCGATGTGTATACGGATGATGGCCAGGGTGGGCATGCGTATAAAAGCGTCCCCTATTTCACGCCGAAACTGGCCAGGGCGATCATGCAGACGGCCTGCACCAGCGAAACGGGCATCCGGATCGCATCGCCGCAGTGGCGGTACCTCGCGTACTGCTACCACCTGATGTTTCACGACAAGATTCTGACCGCGAGCCCGCAGGCGCCCGAGATCGGCGCGGAATCCTTTTCAAAGCCGCATTACCATCAGGAATTGATCCGCCTGGCCAAATGCGCCGGCGAGCCCGTGCCGCGCACATTTGACGACATCGAACAGCGGCTTCGCGAGGCCGACGTCTTTCCGAGCATCGACTTGATCGGCTTTTACAGCAACCGAAATGCATTTTTAAAGAAGCGCTACTTTGACCATGTCCCGATGAAGGTCGGGCTGGCCACCTTCTTTGTGCGCGACTTCGGCAATGGGCTGGAAGTGCTGCCGGAGTTGCGGGAACGTCTCAAGGCGAAATTCGAAATCCTGGCGGAGGGACCGGTCAGCGAAGCAAACCGCGCCCAGGTCATCAAGGGCGTGCGCGGCGGCAACTGGGCGGACGCAAAGGCCCCCGGCGGCCGGGCAGAGCCCGTCTACTGGTTTGTCTGCTGGGATCCTGCGCCGCGGCCGCCTTCGGCCAGAACGCGACGCAAGCATCCGCGCGTGGACAACGAGAACATCCGCCTCAAGGACGAGCTCCGCCGTGATCTCAGCCCTGCGGAAAAGACCCTGCGCGTCGTTCACTCGAGCGACAATTCACAGGAGGCGCTGGACCACGTCCGCCACCTCGGCCTGACTGATCACCCCGGCATCGCAGGCCACCTGGCAGCCGGTCGGACGTAGTACACGCCGTCGTAAATACGATGACGCATCGTTAGTTCGTCCTCGTCCGTCGTCCTCGTCCGTCGTCCTCGAAATCCCCTCCGCCGAAAGGGTGCCCGCAGGCCGCGGTGGGGGTTTTCGAGGACGACGGACGAGGACGAGGACGATCATACGTCACCGAACGTTCCACCGTGTGTACTTAGGCCTCGGATCGGTCCGTGGAAGCGATCCCCAGGCCGAAACAAAATCCGCGAAAATCCGCGCGATCCGTAGCTAAAAAAGGCCCCTTCCGTGTGGTCCATGTGTTCCGTGGTTCCAGTACGGCGGGCGGCATCTTCGTGTCCGATTCACCTGCGGCCATACTATTTCTTAAATTGCTCTAAATCAATTTAAGCCGCTGCAGGGAGACCTCGGCGAAGGTGCGGTGCAGGTCCGCCGTGACCAGCCGCCAACCGCCGGCAGGCTTAAGGCTCGACAAATCCGTCTCCTCTGCTAACTGTGCGCGCGCGATCCGGCCGTCCGTTTCCAGCAACCGGAACTGCCGCTCATGTCGCGGGTTGACCTTTCCGGTCGCCGGATAGACTGCCACGGTGGCTGCGCCGGATGCCACGGCTTCGTTGGTCATGGATACGCTGTCGGCGGTTACAAAGATTCTCTCGGCAGGTCCCAGCAGCGCGAGCAAGGGGATCGTTTTGCCGCCGGACGCATGATACCAGGCGCCGGCCACGAAATTTGCCCGGCCCGTAAACTGCCGGATCAGTTCCTTTTCCACGCTCTCACGGGTGCGCCGCGAAGTGGAAATGAACATTTTCTTGCCTGCCTTTTCCGCCGCCGCCTGGAAAAGCGCCGCGAGCCGCGAAAAATCCGCGTCCGTCCATTTGAGCCCTTCGCCGTCACCGCCCAGCAACAAGGTCCACGCCGGTTCCCTCAGTTCAGGGAAATGCCGCCGTGCACATGCCCGCGCCGCATCTGGCGTCACATTCGAAGGGGTCAGCGCGAGCCGGAGGAACGGCGGGTTTTCGTGCGGCGGGTCGGTCGTCGGCAGCAGCGCAAACGCGTCTGTCGGGAAGTGGTGTGTTGAGCCGAGGTAGATGTTCGGAGCGCCGGTCCTGTGCGCCATCAGGACATTTGGCCACTGGGTGTGGCCGCCTGCTGAAACAATCAGGTCGAATGCCACGCCGGGATTGAAATTTTTGAATAACAGCCGTGAGGGCAGGTTGAGGCATGCCCGGCTCAGACGCCCCACCAGATGGCGCAGCGGCGGGAAGCGCCAGTGCACGTCGCACGGCGTGACCTCCAGGGGCGCCACCTGCTCCAGGGACGCAAGAAACCCCCGGGCCTTGTTCACGTGCCCCGGCCGGTGATCCTTCAGCCAGAGTACTCGGATCGGATTCGCAGGCATGAAAAAATGTTGCCGCATGCGGCATGGAAAGGCAAGAGGAAATGCCGGCCCCAAAACTGCGAGAGTTGCGCGCGAGGAATTCCAGCTCCGGACGCCGAGAGCACCGAGATTCAAGAGCTCACAGAGAGACCTGAGTGAAGGTCGCTGCATTGTTGTGACAGAAATTTTCAGCGCCTGATGATGTAACGAGATGCGTCCTGGCATCGCGGTTTCTCTGTGTTCTCGCAATCTCTGGGATCTCGGTGTCCGCATCGGATTTTTTCGCACCAAACTCTCGCAGTACGGGGCCGGTCGTCCGTGGCCGTAGATTGGGGGCCGGCACAAATCAATTGCGCAAATAGGCTCGTACGGCGTAAATTGAGACTCTTGACGTGGAATCCGTGTGCCACACCGGCTTGCGGAACGGACAGGAACAATGAAAAAACTCTACTTTATTGTCCGTATTCCCAAATCCGGCAGCCAATCCATGCGGTACATGGTCAAAGCGGCCTTGCATGACCGCCATTATTTTCGCTTGCCGCATCTTGCAACCGAGCCTGACACCGGCATCACGCTGTACGACCGGTTCCGCTTGCGGCGGAAACTCATCAAGGGGTTTTTGAAGGATTACGGGGTGTTCACCGAATCTGCCGTCTGGAAAAAGATTTCCCGCACGGCAAAGGATAGCGACATCATCTCCGGGCATCTTCATTACGGCCGCCCGCAACTGCCGGGCTGGGAGCTGCAGTGCATTACGCTGCTCCGGAATCCGGTTGACCGGCTGATTTCCGAGTACAATTACTGGCGGCAGAACTTCCAGTCCAGGACCTTCATACAAAAGCGCTACGTCAGGGGGCTGCTCTTGGTGGCTGGAACTTGTTCCTTGTCAGACTATATCCGCTACGTCCATGAACATCGCAAAACCCTCGGGAACCCGGCCACCGCCTTCGTGGTCGGGCACCATACCGGTTGCGATCCCTTCGACTTCCTGCAGCAGAATTATTTTCACTTTGGCGTGCTGGATGAGATGGATTTCTTTGCCCAGGAGCTTTCGCAAAAGCTAAATCGCCCGGTTGCAACCGCCTGGACCAACAAGACGCGTAAAACCGCCGAGAACAAGCTTTCGCCGGCCGACATGGCCCTGCTGGAAGAGCTGCTGGACTCCGACATCCCCCTGTATCAGAAGGCCCTCGCGCACATCCGGGCAAAAAAACAACAAAAGGCCACAGAGGGCACCGAGAACAAATGAGAGCACAGAGTCAATTTCTGGTTGCCGCGGCCGGAAAGCCGACCGCCAAAAGAAATTCCTCTGTGGCCTCTATCTTCTCTGTGTTCTCGGTGTCCTAGCAGCCTGTCGGATTTAGCCTTGTATAGACACAAACCGTCTGCCGACCAGGCTGCTAGATATATGCCGCAAACGTCGCGCGAATGCCGCCGCCCTTGTGCGCCTCAACCGTGCAGATCTTCTCGACGCGGGCAAAGCCGCAGCGCATGAGGAACCCTTCGATCCAGGCATGCGGGTCACTGCCCATGTCCGGCAGCAGTTTCGACCACGCAAAGAAAACCTCGTTCGACTGCCCCATCTCGAAGATCATGACCTTGCGCGTCAGCGCCCTGGCTGCGCGCACAAACTCCAGGGCATACGGCTCCCCGTGCTTGTACATGATGTGGTGCGTCAGCGACAGGTTGATGACCATGTCGGCAGGCGAGAGCAGCGAGAGGTTGTCGCGCGTCAGCATCATTTTAACAAAGGCCACCTGGTCCACATCATCCATGCAGAGCGTGGCGCTGCCCCACAGCAGCCGCCGCCCGTCCGCGTCAACCCCCGTGGCAAAGCAACCCTTCTCCGCGGCCTTGCGGACAAAGAAGCCCTCGGCGCACCCGATGTCGAGGACAGATCGTACGTCCTGATTTTCCAGAATTCCCTCGATCGCCTGCCATCGCGTGAGGATGTTGCGCCGGCCTTTGCGGATCTCCGTCCCGTTCAGGTAGACCGACTGGTAGGTCTTGCTCTTCGCAAGAATCGGCAGAGCCAGGCGGGCCATCAGCCGTTTAGACAGCGAAACCATAAAGGCCTTTCATGACGGGGCAGCGTCGTTTGTCAATGTGCGGGAAGTGTAAACCGATGTCCGAAAACCGGCAAGCGTCGAACACAGACAATCTCGTCCATTACTGCAATTCCTCAGCGCTGCCGTTTGTCCTCTCTGCGCGGAGAATAGGCTAACCACGGAACACACGGAAGGGAGTTTTTTAGCTACGGATATCGCGGATTTTCGCGGATTTTGTTTTGGGCTGGGGCGCGTTTCCACCATGTAGGCATGTAGTCCATGTAGGGTTTCCCGCCAAACGAACCCTACAGGAACTACATGTGCTACATGGTGAAGAATTTGTTGTTCCAGCTTTCCAGATCATACCAGAAGAAACTGTGCCATATTCACCTGCGGAGCAGTTGAACTGCCGTTTCTAAGATCAAGGCCACCGGGAGCACGGAGAGGAATAGAGACCACAGAGAAATTCCTGCCTGCACCCTGCGCGCCGGTCGCAGCCGAATGAAATTCTCTCTGTGTTCTCTTTCTTTCTCTGTGACCTCTGTGTCCCTTCCACTTGGCTGTGTTCGCCGGGGCGTCTACTGGCGCAGGGCGGGGAAGATGGCAGACAGTTTGTGGCAAAAACCGGTATTGGCCGCCAGCTGCCGCAACTTGGCGAACGCAAACCCCGTCCGGGCCTGCGCCACCGGCGCCGGTATCACGTCGCGGACCCTGGCCAGCAGCCGCTCCGGGTCTGCCAGCAGCAGTCGCCCGCCCCGTCTGGGGCGAAGCAGGTCGTCGATCAGGCGCAGGTAGTCATATGCCATCTGCTGCTCCACAGACACCCAATCCGCAGGCCCATACTCAAAATCGATGAACTGGAGCCTGTCATCCCCGGGCTGGAACAGCAGGTTGCCCAGGTTCAGATCCAGGTGAACGACCCCTGCCTCATGCATCCGCCGCACCGCAGGAAATGCGGTCGCAGCGAACGACCAGACCCCGGCATGCTGCCGGGTCAGCGCCGCGGAGGCGCGCGTGCGGTCGACCCACGAGCAGGCCATCGCGTCGCCGGTTCGCCACAGCGGCTGCGGCGCGAGACCGAGAGGAAAGAGCCGGCTGTAGGCGTCCCACTCGCGCGCCAGCCGCGCAGCAGGCGCCAGCGCGACCAGCGGAAGGCGCGGATGGACCGCCTCGTGCGGCTTCCGGTGCGGGTTGTTGACGCGAACCACGGCGCGGCGGATGCCGCCGCTAACCGCGTAAAAAATCTGATCATAGCCGCCCTTGGATACGGCGGGAACCAGGGTGCACGGCGCGCGGAACAGTTGCGCAAGTTCCGCTTCGAGCGCCACCCGCCGCGGCGCCAGGCGGCGCAAATCCGCACGGCGTCGGAGCCAACGCATGGGGGAGAACCACGTTTTCATATCAATGCCGTCAGCCTACAACGCAACGAATACACATGCCAAGAACACCGGCGAAACGGTGAAAAGACTGTATACACCAGCCGCGGCAAGGCGTCCATCGCAAGATCGCCGGGATTCGGAGCGCAACAGGCGAAAGGCATGTTTACAAGCGAAGGGGTCGGTCTTAGGCGAGGATTTGGGTACGGCTCTGCGGTAATGGGTTGGCGATAGGGGACGGCGGGAAAGTGGATGCATTGCCTTCAAAACT
>JBAWXQ010000005.1:0-34205 GCA_037144015.1 bacterium | reverse complement strand
TGTTCGGCGGCATTCTCCTCGGCCGCGGTTTTGCCTGCCTCACGCGCCTTCTCGCCCGCCTGCTTGGCCATTTCAGCCGCCTGCCGCGCCTTGTCCGCCGCCTGCTGGGTCTGGGCCTGGCGCTGTTCGTTGGGAAGATGCTCGGCTTTTTGCGCCTGTTCATCCGCCTGCCGGGCAAGTTCGGCCGCGCGCTCGGCCATGTCTGCGGCCTCCTTGGCCTGAATGGCCCCCTGTTCGGCCTTCGTCGCATTCTCACGCTTGGCCTGCTCCGCGGCCTGCTCGGCATTCTGGCGCGCTTTTTCCGCCTGCTGGGTTGCAGCCTGGGCATCCTTTTTGGAATTCTCTGAGTTTTTGTTGGCCTCTTCGGCCTGCCCATGCTCCTGTTGCTGGGCAGCAGCCTCTGCTTTCTTCGCCGCCTGCTCGGCCTGCGCGGCCGCGCGCTCGGCTTGCTGCGCCGCGTCCTGCGCCTTTTGGGCTGCATCCCGTCGATCGCGCGCGTCCTCGGCACGCTCCTCCGCCTGCTGCATGGCCGCAGCCTTTTTGGCGTCCAGCGCCGCCTTCTCCGCCTGCCGGGCTGCCTCTTCCGCCATTTTGGCGGCCTTCTCGACAGCCTCCGCGGCCTTGCGATCACGCGCATATTCCGCGGCATGCTCGGCCGCTTCTTTGGCCTTTTCCGCTGCCTCGGCAGCCTTTTCCGCCGCCGCCTCGGCCTTGCGGGCGGCCTGCTGCTCCTGGTCGTCACGCGGGGTGGGCTTTTCCTTGTTCATGTCCGCGTTGGCCTGCTCGATCTTCTCCGTCGCGGCGAGGACGGCGTTGGTGTCGGCATTGGCAGCCAGTTCCCGGGCAATCTTCTCCTGCTCCTTCTTCCAGGCATCAATCTCGGCCTGCGTCATTTTCTTCTCGGCCGCCTGGATCGCCATGGCCTTCTCGCGCTCGGCCAGCTCGGCAGTCTTGGAGATTTCGGCCAGCTTCTTGTCCAGCTCTTCGATGGCGGCCACCAGCGCCATCACCTGGGCCGCCGCGGCCGACAGCGCTTTGGCGGCTTCGTCGACCTTGTCCGCCCGCTGGCGCGCCTCGGTAAACAGGATTTCCGAAGTCCGTGCCCGTGCCGGCTCGATCACGTCGCTGGCCGTCTCGGCAATTCGCGGCGCGAGTGTGGCAAAGTAGGATAGCGCGCAGAGCTCAGCCACGCGCTTGACCAGATCCTCGGCCGTGGCGGCGCGCTCCTGCGACACGGTCAGCGCCTGCACGACCGCCGGCTTGAGCGGATCCTCGCCGACCTGCGCCTTCACGCCGCCGACCTGGACCGCGCTCCGGCTCAGTCGTTCGGCTGCGGCCTTGAGCATGTCCTGCAGCGTCTTCTTCTGCTCCTCGCGCAGCTGGTCCTCGATGCGCCGGGCATTGACGTCAAGTGTGATTGTCACGGGGCGGCTCTCGCCTTTCTGCGGGCCGTTCAACTCCGGAGGCAGCGTGTCGAACACGCGCAGCCAGACCTTGAACTGGCGGGCGCCCCCCAGCTGCAGGCGGGCCAGGTCAAGCTCCTGCGTGCCGGTCCAGGTCTCCTTGCCGTCGGCCTGCAGCGTAAACGGCCGGACCTGCTCCGCCCCCCCTTCGGAATGGATGACCAGCTCCGCCCGGGTCAGGCCGAAGTCCTCGCTGACCGTGAAGCTGCAGACGACCTGCCCGTACGGCGGCAGCGTCAGGCGGTCCATATGCGGGCTGATGGTGCCGACGACCGGGGCGCGGTCGGGAATGACCTTCAGGGTGGCGTTTTCGACGCGCCCGGTAAACCCGTAACTGTCGCGCAGCGCCAGGCTCCAGTGATCGGTCATGTTGGTGGCCAGCACCAGGCTCCAGGTGGCGCCGGGTGTCTTCCGGGCGGTCCCGGGAAAGCGGCGCTCGCCGACCATGACCACGGCGGCAGCCGCTCGGTTGAAATCGGCTTCGACCCGGACCCGCGTCCCGGCGATGCCCACGATGTCGCGCACATTTTCCGGCAGCGTGCGGTCCGCCTGCTTCGTGTAGGCCGGATACTGGCAGGCAATGGACAGGCGCGTGACCGCCGGGGGCGGCAGGACCGTGACCTGGTAAAACCGGGAGAGCCCGGCGCCGTAGCGGACGCGGTACTGGAACGACTCAATGACGCTGGGGAACACCAGGTCATGGATGCCTTCCGGCGCGTTGACCGCCGACGTGCGTCGCATGCGCTCCACGGCCTCCTGGCCGGACTCCCGCTTGCTGCGCACCTCGGCGCGTCCGGAGCCACCCCCCTTAACCAGCAGCCGGATGTACAGTTCGTCGCCCTGCAGCCGCACGGCATCGCCAGGTTCAACCACCAGCCCTGCGCCCTGCAGGCTGGCAAAATCCTCGTACGGCGCCACGGCGCGCTTGAACAGCAGCACGGTCTGCCGCGGCCACGCGGCAAACAGCAGGCCGAACAAGGCCACGGCCACCGCGGCTGCTGTCAGCGCCGGCTTGATGGAACGGCCGGTGAATTCGCGACGCGGCTGCACGGCGCGCATGTCGGCCTGCGCATCGTGGGCCAGCAGCGCAATCAGCTGTTCCGAGCCGCGGCTGGCGGCATCGCCCCCCATGGAGAGCAGCTCGATGGCCGAGCTGATGCGCTCCTGCAGCTCCGGGTGGCGCGTTTCCAGGACGCGCGCCATGCGCGTCAGCGTCAGGCGGCGCGACAGCGGCCGCGCCAGGGCCGACCAGGCCGTGGCCAGCGTGGCGGCCAGGCCCAGCGCAGAAAGACCCCACCGCACCGCCGGCGAGAAGATCAGCACCGCGGCATCCACGGCCATGATGGCCAGCGCGCAGCCGAGCAGCACGGCGGCGGTGGCGAGCAGCCCGCGCATCCAGACAATCCGGCGCACGCGCCGGATCATCAGCTGCAGGCGACCGGTGAGTTCAGGCGGCAGCTTCGCGATGCCGGCGGCCTCGTCTTGCTGTGCGCTCATGTCAACCCTCCTCGTTTGCGGAGAATCCACTCGGCTGTCAGCAAGCCGACGATCACGAAGTACAACCAGGGGCGGTCCCAGAGGGGCCGCTCGCGCCGCTCCGGCACCTCGCGGCGCCCCTCGCCAAAGGCATTCCACAGCTCGCCGGCGCGCGCCGGCCCGACCACCCGCCCGCTGGTCCAGCGCGCCAGCACATCCAGCGTCTCGCGGGTGGCGGTCACGTCGCCCAGTTCCACCGGGCGCTCGGCCGTCACCACTAGAAACGCCGTCTCCACATGATCTTCCTGTGCGCCTTCCTTGCGCGTCAGCCGCACATCGTAGCGCCCCGGGTCGGCCATGGGGGCCAGGGCGGCCTCGTACAGGCCGTGCGACCCCTCGCGGTAGGCCAGCCGGACGCGTGCGACCTCCTTCTCGCCGTGGGTGACGACCGCCTCGACCAGCGCGTTCGAAATGGAGGCGAAGTCCTTGTCCGTGACGCGTGCCAGCACGCGGGCCGGATGCTGCGGCGTGTAGACCAGTTCATCCGTGCCGACGCGCAGCCCCTCCTTGCCGGCGCGCAGCTTTTCGCCGACGCCCCAGCGCAGCACCTGCCCCCAGAACTTGTGATGGTACTTGTCGCCCGAGCGATAGCGCAGGCGCCAGGTCTGGTCAACGTTCAGCAGCAGCACCTTGCCGCGACCGTAGGACTGCGCCACGACCAGCGAGGCGCGGGCGCGTTTGCGGATTTCGTCATCGAGACGCGCCGCCGCATCGAGGATGCTGACGCCGCCGGCATCCTGCTTCTCGTCGACCGGCGGCTGGGCATAGGCCAGCAGCTCGGCGCCGGGCTTGACCTCCAGCGCGGGAAAGCGCCAGGTCAGCAGGGGCATTTCGTTCCAGACCGCTTCGTTCTCGGAGATGCTGGCGGACTGCTGCATCACCGGGTGGGCCTTGCCCGGCGCCGTGAGCACCAGGCGGAAGCTCTCCTCGGGCGGCATCCAGAACCCGTCGGTCTCGGGCGTGTAGCGCACCGGCAGCAGCTCCTGGAAGGTTTTGTCCGTGATGCCGTGCGGCATGCAGTTTGGCCCGCTGATCACCACCAGCAGCGCGCCGCGCTCGCTCACGCAATGGCGGATGTGCTCCACCACCTCGGGCGTCAGCGTCGCGGCGTCGAGGTCGCCCAAAATGATCACATCGAACTTGCGCCACTCGTCGCGGCTGGCAGGCAGCGCGCCGGCCTCGGCCTCGCCGAATTTGCGTGTGGCCGAGGCCGGAGGCAGCTTTTGCTCGGTCTGGATGCCGGCGACCGTGTCGGCGTGCAGCAGGTGATACTGCAGGTGCACGGACTTGTCGCGGCCGAAGAACAGGTTGCGCAGGTAGCGGAACTCCCAGCGCGGCCGGTCGTCCACGAGGAGCACGTTGGTGCGGTCGTCGCTCACCGCCACATCCAGCTTCCAGGTGTTGTTCTCGGCGAACAGCTCGTTGTCGATCGCGTCCGCCTGCAGGGTGTAGGAGTGGATCCCCTGCACCTTCGGCTCATGCGTCAGGCGGATCTCGCGGGTGAAATCGTCGGACGAAACGTCGAGCGCAACCCGGTCGACCACGCCGGTGCTGTCGTTCATGACCACGCTGATTTTTCGGCCCTTGGCGCCGGTGACGCGGATGGTGGCGCGCACGCGCAGCTTGTCGCCGAGGTAGATGGACTCCGGGGCGGAGACGTCCGCGATGGCGACATCCAGCGGCAGGCGTGAGCCGCCCACCACCACGCCGCAGACCGGCACGCCCTGCAGCCCGAGGCGGCGGCCGACGGGGTCGATACCGGACTCGCCGTTGTTGCGGCCGTCGCTCACGATCAGCACGCCGGCGAGCTGCTCGGACGGAATCTCACGGAGGATGGTTTCCATCGCGGCCGGGTAGTCGGTCAGCGAGCGGAACGCCTGCTGGACCGCCAGCGGCGAGGCGTTGCTGGCAATCAGGGCGGACCAATCGCGGCGCACGACCTCGTTGCTGGCCGCCGCGGCGTGATCCGCGGCAGGCGCCAGTACGCGCGCCTGGTCGGTGCGCAGCCGTTCCACGCCGTTGCCGAGGCGCAGCAGGTCCAGATCATAGCGGCCGGCCAGGCGGTCGAGCAGCGCCTCGCCGCCGGCGGGGCGGCGCGTGAGGATGTCGCGCGCCAGCGTGCTGCGCGTCGTGGTGCAGGCGGCCTCGATCGCCTTGCGGCGGATTTCCGTCAGGCGCGCCCAGCCTGCGGTATCGGCGGCCTCGCGCGCCGGGGGCGCGATTGCGGCGGCCTGATCCATGGCGTCGCCAACCTTGATCAGGTGGCTCTGCAGCAGCTTGCGTCCGGCAGAGGCGGTCAGGGCCTCCACGAACGCCGGGGCCAGGCCGTCGCGCATCTGGCGCTGGAGCCGCGTCAGCGTCTCGCGCACCGCGCGATCCTCCTCGCCCTTCAGCTGCGCCACGAGGCCGTCGGCCTGCGCCTGCAGCTCACGCGCTTGCGTGGCGCCGTCCTCCAGGATCCGGGCCAGCGACGGCGGCGCCTGGTTGGTCTCCAGCGTCATCGAAACCCACGGCCGCACGCGCGCATGGAGCAGCGGCAGTTCGTCGAGCGACGGCAGCAGGCGCTCCTTGCGATCCAACAGTCCGGCGTGAATCGCCTGCTCCGTGCGCTCGGAGACGGTCCACTGGCGGTCGACAAAGTGCATGGAGGCCGAATCGTCGAGCAGCACGGCCACGCGGCGGATAATGGCGCGGTTGCTGGTCCAGACCAGCACGGGCTGCATCAACATCACCAGGGTCAGGAGAATGGCGATGCCGCGCAGCAGCGTCAGCACGATGCCCAGCCGTTTGGGGATGACCTGCCGCTCGCGCAGGTAGAGTGCGGCGGTCCCCTCGACGGCCAGCCCGGCGACCAGCGCCGCCAGCCAGATGGGCCAGTGGCTGGCGAGCTCGGCCCAGCGGCCGAGCGCCTGGAATCCGCACCAGGCGGCGGCGGTCGCCGTCAGAATGCGCGGCCCGACCAGGCCATACCACGGCAGCCGCGCCTTGTGCCGGCTGGTCAGGTGGCGCGCCGCCATCCAGAGCAGCACTGCTGCCGCGGCCAGCAGCAGGACCACCCACCCCGGCACCGAGGCCGGAAGAAGGTCGGTGCGTGCTGTTACGGTTGCATCCATGCTCGTTCCAATCTGTCGCTTCCCTGAAACAAACCTTGCGCCGAATACAGGTCAGTAGTCATTGGTCATTGGGAGGAGGTTGTTCGGCCGCAAGCGGCACTGCCCCTGACGACAAATGACCAATGACTAGCGACCCGTTTCCTTCGTCTCCGCAGGAGCCGTCCCCTTCATCGCCGCCAGCTGCGCCCGGAACTGCGCGCTCGACTGGGCGTTCTCTTCGAAATCGACGTTCCCTTCCTCGCCGGTGCGCCGCTGGATCGCGATCCAGCGCGTCAAGACAACCTCCAGAATCAGCAGGATCAGGGCGGCGAACGCCAGTGTCTGCCACAATTCGCGGCCAAAGGCCTTGCCGAACATCGCGCCGACCACCTCGTCAACCGAGCCGGCCACGAGGAAGGGGACGTACTTGCCGATGAGCAGCAGCTCCTCCTGGGAGAGCGGCGCCAGGCGGCTCTCCTCGCCGTCGACCATGACGCTGAACGGGATGGTGCCTTCGCGGTCGAGCAGGTGGTTGACCTTGTGCATGACCGCTTCCGGGACCTTGGCGCGATGGAGCCCCGGCACGAGGCTGCGGTCGATCCGCAGGGCAACGCCCTCGCTGCCGGTAACGTAGCGGCCGCCGAACGGCTGCTTGTCCGGGCCCTGGATCATGGTTTCCACGCCGCTGCTCCAGCTGTCATCGCGGCCGCGCAGCGGCGAGAGCATCTGTGTGGGGATCCTCTGCGGCGGCAGACCGGGGCCGGCCATCGTCAACTGGGCCGTGCTTCCGGCGGCGGCGTCGTCGACAAAATCCACACGGAAGTCATGGCGCTGATCGGGCCGCAGGGATGCCCCCCCCTTGCCGTTCGCGGCGGACAGCACCTTGCGTCCGTCGATCCAGAGGGTCAGGTCGCTACCGGGGGGCGCGGAGAACTTGTAGGCGCCGGGCTGGGAGACCTGGATGGAACCTGTCCACTGCACCCAGAATCCCCGGCCGGGCACGCCCTCGACCGGCGCGCCGTTCCAGTTAAAGTCCACGGTCGGGTCCAGGCGCACGACGCCACCCGCACGCTGCGCCCGGCTCGCAAAGTATTCGCCGCGCAGCCCGCGCCGTCCGTCTCCCAGGCGCTCCGCCACGTTACCCGCGAGCTGGATCGTGGCGCCGCGCGCCGGCAGCACGTTCAGGTTGGCGGAGACCGGCTGGGCGAGGTAATAGACGAGCTCATGCACCAGCGGCACAAACGCCTGTCGCGCGACAAAGTTGCCGGCGGAGACATCCATCGGCACATTGATCTGCAGCACCTGTCCGCGACCGAAGCGGCGTTCCGCGAGGAACGGCACGCCGTTGGCCAGGCGCGCGCCGATGCCCACGCCGAAGTCGCCCTCGGGCGCCTGCCAGTAGCGCTCGAACTGCACCCGGTCAAGATCCGTGCCGGCGGCCAGCGGGCGCAGCGCCGCATGGGTGAAGGTCTTGAGATCGAACGCGGGGCGGTTGGTTTCGCCGGCGACGATAAATTTTTCGAGTTGCAGCGGCATGACATTCCCGGGCTCGCCGCGCCAGCTGTTGTAGAATTCCGGGTTCACGCGCCCGCCCGCCACGACCAGCAGCCCCCCCCCCTGCTGGACGAAGTCGCGCAGAGCGGTCGCCATCTCGGGCGAGAGCTGCGGCACGTCCACCAGCACAATGGCGCTGACATCGCCCAGCGTCTTGCGGCCGGCCAGTTCCGCCGCGGAGATCACCACGGGGGCCACCAGGAAATCGTGCCGCAGCTTCTCCACGTCTGCGGACGTGGCGGACGCAGCCGGCACCAGGCTCTGCACGTCGGGGAGCAGCCCGAGCGCCACAAACGCGCCGGGGCGGTCGAGAAAGCGCGTCGCCGGCGTGGCATCCACCACCAGCACGCGGAGGCGATCCATGACCACCACCACGCGCATGGCCTCGTCGTCGCCGGGAAGCTCGTCGCCAGCTGCTACCTGGGCCCGGATGACCTCCGTGCCGGCGCGCTCAAAGCGGTGGGAGAAGCTGACCGTGGCCGATGCGCCCGGCAGAAGCTGCCCGATCGAGCGGTCGGTCAGGGTGCGCTCGCCGATCCGGAGGCGCACCTCCTGCGGCGTGATCGCCTCGGTGCCGGTGTTGGCGACCACCACGTCAAAGCGCACCGCGCGGTCCGTCCCGATCACCTGCCGCGAGGGTGTGATGGAGGCGAGCGTGGCGTTGCGGATGGCCTCCGGCAGCTGCATCCGGCGGTAGATGATCTGCGGCGGGGCGGGCAGGCGCGCAAAGACCTGCTGCAGATGCTCCCACAGCTCGGGGGTGTCTGCTTTCCACCCCACGCGCTGGCCGTCGCCGATCACGATGATCTGCTTGCCGGGGTTATACCCCTGCGCCAGGGTCGTGGCCGCCACGGCCATGGTGTCGAGCGCCTGCATGGTCCCCTGCACCGGCTGGGCCTCTTCCAGCGCCTGCAGCAGCTGCTTGCGGTCCGTCACCGGAGACGCCACCAGCGCGTTGGGCACGGAGCCGGCGATCACCAGGCTGAAGGCAAAGTTGCGCGGCGAGGACTCGATGTACTTTTCGGCCTCCTTGACGGCGCGGGCAAAATTCGACTGCCCGTCGATCGACATGGTCATCGAGGAGGAGCCATCGATCACAAGGGCGACGTCGCGGGACCCGCCGCGGCCGAAGGCGCGCAGGTTCAGCCAGCGCTCGAACAGGATCGCGCCGGCCGCGAGGGCCGCGAAGAGCAGCGCCGCGGCGGTCACGCGCCAACGCCAGGCCGGGTAGCGCCACAGGGCGAAGCTGACGCCGAAGAGCACCACGGCCAGCAGGCCGGCGGGCAGCACGATCATCCACGGCACCGACGAGGAAGCCGGGATGAACGGCCGCGCCAGCGCCAGCGCAATCAGCGCGACAATCAGGCAGCGCGCCGCCAGCAGCAGGATCTCCTCCAGCAGCACGCGGCGGCGGCGGCTGAGGAGCGAATCCAGCAGAAAGAGCATCGCACCCCAGTCGATGATCTTCGCCTGCCGCCGGTTGAGCAGGTGGATAATCACCGGAATGGCGATCCCCGCGATGCCGGCCAGCATCCAGATGTTTTGAAATAACATGGTTCGGGTCCCGGAAGAGGAATTCAGAATTCAGAATTCAGAATTCAGAATGAGCCATTCTGAATCCTGAATTCTGGATACTGAATTCCCGATCCCAGCTACTTCGTCCTTCTCCTCGACAAGTACTCCGACAAGGCGCGGTCAAACGGCGTCCGGGTGTTCATCGGCACGTAGGTGATCTGCATCTTGCCGCACCCGGCCTCGATCTCGTGCAGGAACGTGCGCACGCGGTCGAGGTAGCTGGCGCGGATTGTCTTCGGGTCGATGGCCAGCTCCTTGCCGGGATGCTCCAGGTCTTTGAAATGAGAGAAGCTGTCGAACGGAAAGCGCAGCTCCTCCTCGGCCATGATGTGGAAGAGCAGCACCTCGTGGCGGCGGTAGCGGAAATGGTGCAGCGCCTTGATGAGCCGGGCGGTGTCGTCGAACAGGTCGCTGAAGATGATCACCAGCCCGCGCCGCGGGATCCGCTCGGCAATGTCGTGGAAGATGTCGGCCAGGCCGGTCTCGCCCCCGGGCTGCGTGCGCTCCAGCTCCTCGAGGATCAGCCGCACCTGGCTGGCGCGGCTGCGCGCCGGAAGATAGGTGCGGGCCTTGGTGTCGAACGTCATCAGCCCCACGGCGTCGGACTGGCCGATCATCAGGTAGGACAGGCAGGCGGCCAGGTACTGGGCGTATTCGAACTTGGAGGTTTTGGTTCCTTCGGTGAGCGCCGCGGCATCGCCGCGGTAGGCCATGGACCCGGAGGCGTCCAGCAGCAGCGTGGCGCGAAGGTTGGTCTCCTCCACATACTGCTTGATGTAGTAGCGGTCCTTGCGCGCCAGCACCCGCCAGTCGAGGTTGCGCAGGTCATCGCCGGGCACATACTGGCGATGCTCGGCAAACTCCACCGAGAACCCCTTGTGGGGGCTGCGGTGCTTGCCGGAGACAAACCCTTCGACCACGCCGCGGGCGATCAGTTCGAGTCGTCCGATGGTCGCCAGGGATTTGCCCGGCAGCAGGCGCATGTAGGAGGGAGCGGTCATGAGATGCTGGTGGAAGGTGTTGGGTGGATGGTGTTTGGGTTACGGGCTGACGCCCGTTCGCTCCTCACACGTTCAGCGTCTCGGACGGGCGCAGGCGCTCGATCAGCTTCTTCACGATCTGGTCGCTGGTGATGCCGGCGGCCTCGGCGTTGAAGGTGGTGATCACGCGGTGGCGCAGCACGGGGAGCGCCACGGCGGCCACGTCGGCGGTGGTGGCGTGGTAGCGCCCCTCCAGCACGGCCCGGGCCTTGGCGCCGGTCACGAGGTAGATGCCGGCGCGCGGCCCTGCGCCCCAGCTGACCATCTCGCGCACGAAGTCCGGCGCCTCCGGCTGTTTCGGCCGCGTGGCGCGCGCCAGGTCGCGGGCAAACTCGACCACGTGGTCGGCCACGGGGATGCGCTTTACCACCTGCTGCAGGCGCAGCACCTGCTGGGCATCCAGCAACGCTTCCAGCTTGGTATCCTGCTGCCCGGTGACCTGCCGGATAATCTGCGACTCCTCGTCCGGCGTCGGGTAGTCCACCACGATGTTGAACATGAAACGGTCGAGCTGCGCCTCAGGGAGCGCATACGTCCCCTCCTGCTCAATGGGGTTCTGCGTGGCGAGTACAAAGAACGGCGCGGGCAGCGGATAGGTCTCGTTGCCCACGGTGACGCGGTGCTCCTGCATGGCCTCCAGCAGCGCAGCCTGCGTCTTGGGCGGCGTGCGGTTGATCTCGTCCGCCAGCACCATGTTGGCGAAGAGCGGCCCACGCACAAAGCGGAAGACACGCTTGCCGGTGGTATGATCCTCCTCCAGCACGTCCGTGCCGGTGATGTCGCTGGGCATCAGGTCCGGGGTGAACTGCACGCGCTTGAAGGTCAGGTCGAGCACATGGCTGATGGTGCTGATCAGCAGCGTCTTGGCCAGGCCGGGCACACCCACCAGCAGCGCGTGTCCACGGCTGATGATCGACATCAGCACCTCGTCGATCACCTGCTGCTGGCCGACGATCACGCGGCCGATCTGGGCCTTCATGCGCTGGTGGGCGTCGTGGATCTCGCGGATCATGGCCATGTCATCCGAGGTCGGATCCGCCTGGGACGCGGGCTTGGCGGCACGCGCCACCACCGTGCTGCGTGCCGAGGAGTCGCCCGAAGGCGCAATCCGCTCCGAGGACGGCTGCGGCGGCGCCGAATGAAACGGCACGGCCGCCTGGCCCTCCGCAATGAACTCCAGCAGCGTTTCGCCGATCTCGATCTTCTCGCCGCCGTGCAGCGCCATGGCCTTGAAGTCCTCGCCGTTCAGGCGGCTGCCGTTGGAGCTGTTCATGTCGTAAGCCCACCACTGGCCGTCCTGCAGCTTGATGGTCAGGTGCTCGCCGGACACCAGCCGGTCGGTAATCATCACCGTGGCGCGCGCGCCGCGCCCGAGCGTGATGCCAGACTCCAGCACGGTGACTTCCTGCCCGCCGTGAGAACCGCTACGAAAAACAATCTTGGCCATGCGACCTCCTGCTTACGTTCTGTTGCGACCGGAAAAGTCAGAGCTCCCATAGCAATAATCATGCCATTAAGCCGCAATACTGTGCGCACCCTAGCAACTTGTCGGATTTAGCGCTGTACCTTCACAAAATTTGTGCCGACCAAGCTGCTAGTTAAGGGACGCAACTGCCCAGCCGCATACCCGTGTAGTCATTGTCATCCGACAGGTGCATACTCAAACGCATCATCATCCTCGATCGGCTGACAGCCGCCGCAGGCCGATGGGCGCAAAGCAGCGTTGACGCCCTGTTGCTGAGCCGTGGATCTTCGGCACGCATGGACGCCGAACCAGGTGGCCCGGGCGCTCCGCGCGCGGGCAGATGCCGGATATGCGCAAGGCCAGTGGCAGCCCGTGCGCGGAGCGCCCGGGCCACCTTTTTCACTTAGCAACCGTGAGTAGCTAACCCCGTCAACGCTGACTTGCGCCGCAGGCCGCGTTTCGGTGGCGCAAAGGGACTGTTCCAACCGCCCAATAATTGGCATCATGCAATTATGAATACGGATCGCATCAACCTGATGATGCTCAACATGTCGGCCGCGACGCTGCCGCCGCCGTTCATTGAGGCCCGACCAACCTGCGGCTTGATTCTGGGTTCGGGATGGAGCCAGGCCTTTCCCTCCGACGGGCTGATGGCACGCGTCGGCTATGACCGGATTGCCGGGCTGGGTCCCGGCACCATTCCCGGGCACGCCGGCGAACTGCGGCTGATCCGGAAATACGGCGTGACCGCCGTGGCCTTCTGCGGCCGGCGCCACTGGTATGAAGGCGAAGGGTGGACTCCGGTGGTGCTGCCGGTCGAGCTGCTGCGCCGGCTCGGCGTGCGCGACCTGCTGCTCACCAATGCCGCGGGCGGCATCAACCCGAGTCTGCGGAGCGGCGACCTGCTGCTGCTCCGGGACCACATCAACACCAGCGGGCTCAACCCGCTGCAGGGTCCGCTGGTTCCCGGCTGGGGCACGCGTTTTCCGGATCAGTCCCAGATCTACCACCCCGCCCTGCGCGGGCTGCTGCTCGCCGCGGCACAGGAGGCCGCCGTCCCCCTG
Organism: bacterium; assembly: GCA_037144015.1. Taxonomy (GTDB): domain Bacteria; phylum Verrucomicrobiota; class Kiritimatiellia; order RFP12; family CAIWXQ01; genus CAIWXQ01. The sequence continues at coordinate 21,416 of JBAWXQ010000005.1, read as the reverse complement.
AACGAAGGCGTCTACGCCTTCACGGCCGGGCCAAGCTACGAGACGCCGGCTGAAATCCGCTGCTACGCCGCCATGGGCGCGGACGCCGTCGGCATGTCCACGGTTCCCGAGGCCATGGTCGCCAATGCCGCCGGCATGCGCGTGGCCGCGGTGAGCTGCATCTCCAACCTGGCCGCTGGCCTGGGCAGCCCCCAGCTCGGTCACGCCGAAGTCCTGGCCGAAACCCGGCGCGCCACGCCGCAGATGGCCAGGCTGCTGGACGGCTTCCTGAAGCACCTAGGAGACTGTCGGACTTAGCTTTGTGGAGGTACAAACTGTCTGCCGACCAGGCTGCTAGTTGAGCAACCCGCCGCCAGCGGGTTGCGAAGACTCAATTACAGACAGAAAAATCGTTCGGCTAGACGGTTTTACGTATTTTATGGATTATCCACGTGAGAGTGCAAAGAGAAAATGAAGTGTTCACCAAGCGAATTTCATGCTGCGGCGGCCGGCGCGCCGGCCGCCGCCAGGCATTACGGATGGTCCGTGGTGTTCGCCTCATGGCTGGCGGTTTTCTGCCTCTTCGGGTACCGCGCCACCTTTGCCATCCTCAAGGGGCCCATGGCCATCACGCTGGGGTGGAGCACCTCGGAGGTCACCCTGGGGTACTCGCTCATGATGGCGGTCTACGCCGTGTCGGCCTACTTCAGCGGCATGATCCTGGACCAGTGGGGCACCAAACCTGTCTACGCCGTGGCGGCCGTCTTTGGCTCCCTGGGGTTCCTGCTCACGGCCCGGGTGGACACCCACCTGGCCTACCTCTTCACCTTCAGCCTCCTGGGCGGCATCGCCACGGGCATGCTGTGGGTCGCGTCCACGGTCTCGGTGCGCAAATGGTACGTCGGAAAATCCTACGCCACCATGTGGGGGTTTGCCTTTGCCGGAGGCCCCATGGCCCAGTTTATCCTGTCCCAGCTGGTCAAGCCCATCCTCAGCGCCAGCCAGGCCAGGCTTGACCTGGCCATCCGCCCCCTGGTGGAGCGCGATGCCCTGACCCAGACCCCCAGGCAGCTGGCGCTGGCCATTGCCGAAAAGCTCAGGGACCCCTCCGTGCTGGCGCTGCCGGAAGTCAAAGCGGCCCTCCTGGGACTTGAGCATGCCTGGCGCTACCAGATGATCATCCTGGGCGTCATTTTATTCATAGCCCTGGTGGTGGCCGTGCTTGTTGCCCGGCAAACTCCGGAGCGCTACGGCATGAAGCCCTTTGGCGCGGACCTCTCCGCGGCGGGCGCTGCGGGGGCGATGGAGCAGGAGTGGACGACTGCCGGCGCATTCTCCCAGTACGCCATCTGGGCGGTCATCCTCATGTTCCTCACCAGCATGATGGGAGAGTTCCTCATCTGGACGCAGGTTGTGAGCTACTGGACGCAGGACGTGGGCTTCAGCCTCCAGAAGGCCACGAACATTTACGCCTTCATCGGGCTGGTGGGCATCTTTTCCATGCCGATCATGGGCCGGATCGCCGACCAGGTGGTCCAGGCCATGGGCTGCGAAGCCCGGGGGCGGAAACTCATGCTCATCTGCGGGCCGGCCACGGGCGTGCTGGCCTGCGCGCTGCTGCTCTCCAGCCCGGGGGGCGACAGCTTCGCCTACGCATCCTGCGTCATCTTCGCCATCTACTGGGCCATTGTTCCCGGCGGCGTGGTGGGCTACACCGGGGCCATCTACGGCCGGAAGACACTGGGCAGGATCTGGGGCCTGACCACGATGATCGTGATGGGCGTCGGCCCCTTCACGGGCTCGTACGTCGGGGGGGTGCTCCAAGACATCTCCGGACACTACACCGGGGCCATCTGCTTCGCCCTGGGCGCGTTCCTCGTCTCCGCCATCGTGGCAACCACGCTGCCGCTTACAGCGGGTGGCACAACTAGGAGACTGTCGGCAGAGGGCCCTGGACCGATCCGAGGCCTAAATCCGACAGTCTCCTAGACCTTCTCCGTGCGCAGCGCCGGATCCAGCAGGTCGCGCAGCGCGTCCGTGAGGTGGTTGAAGCTGAGAACCAGCGCGAAAATCGCCGCGGAGACAAAGGTCATCTCCCACCACACGCCCTGCCAGAGGCGCACGCGCGCCTCGTTGATCATCACGCCCCAGGACGGCTCGCCCTGCACGCCGATCCCGAGGAAGCTCACGAACACCTCGGTCGCCACAGCAGCCGGGAACCGGATGGAAAACGCGATCAGCACGATGTGCATGACGTTGGGCAGGATGTGCCGGAACAGGACGCGCAGGTGGCTGTACCCCAGCACGCGCGCGGCCTGCACGTAGGCACGCTCGCGGTGGCGCATCACCTCCGCGCGCACGTTGCGGCAGACACCCACCCAGGTTGTGAGCCCGATCCCGAGGTAGACGCCGGCCAGCCCCTGCCCCACCACCATGGCCACGGCCAGGATGAACAGCAGGCCGGGCATGGAGGCCACGGTGGCGCAGAGCCAGACCACGACGCTGTCCGTGCGCCCGCCAAAGTAGCCGCCGAGGCAGCCGAGCAGCACGCCCAGCGGCAGCGCGATGAGCGTGGTCATGATGCCGACGTGGAAGGCGATGCGCGCGCCCTGCACCAGGCGCCCCAGCACATCGCGGCCGAGGTTGTCGCTGCCGAGCAGGTAGGCCCACGGGCTGACGTGCGCCTCCCGCCCCTCGCCCGTGAACCAGCGCACGGCCGCAGGCGGCAGGTAGCGATGATTCTCATGCACGGCATTGTACGACGGCACGCAGTCCCGGGCACGGGCGACCAGGCGCGCGCCCTCGCCCCAGACCGCGGCCAGCGTGTAGAGCGCCACGGCCACGAGGCACAGCCGCGTGCCGGTGTCGCGCCAGAGGCGCTGTGTAATGGAGGGCTCGGCGATCATGTGGAAACGGGGTTTAGCACCTTTCCGGGAAACATACACATTTTTGCGTGTATGTTGGAGCATCCAAGCGGAAGGACACAGAGACCACAGAGAGAAAACGAGAGCACAGAGAGAAATTCATGCTGCTGCGGCCGGCTCGCCGGCCGCAGACAGGAATTCCTCTGTGACCTCGACTCATCTCTGTGCTCTCGGTGTCCTTGACGAGTGCCTCCATTGGGCTGCGTATTACACTGTTTTCCGGCGCTTGGCGGTTGCGTCCCCCAAACTAGCAGCTTGGTCGGCACAAAACTTGTGAAGGTACGGCGCTACATCCGACAAGCTGCTAGATCCGTCGCGGCGTCTTGATTCCCAGCAGCCCCAGCCCCTCGCGCAGCACGCCGGCCACCAGCGCGCAGAGCCGCGCGCGGCTCAGGCGCTGCGCCGGCGCCTCCGCCTTAAGCACGGACAGGCGCTGGTAAAAGCTGCTGTACGCCTGCGCGAGCGCGAAGAGGTACTCCGCCAGGATGCTCGGCTTGTAGGCTTCGGCCGCGCGCACCACGGCCACGGGAAACTGCAGGATCTGCAGCGCCAGCAGGCGTTCGGCCGGGTCGGACAGCAGCAGCTCCGCCGCGGCGAAGTCTTCGCCCGGAAACTGCGCGGCATGCTTGTCGAGCAGGCTGCAGATGCGGGCGTGGGCGTACTGCAGGTAGGGGCCGGAGTTGCCGTCCAGGGCCAGGGCGCGATCCCACGTGAAGACGATCATGGTGCGCGGGTCGTGGCTGAGGTCCGCATACTTGACCGCGCCGATGCCGACGGCCCGGGCCAGCTCGCACTGTTCGATCTCGGGCATGTCCGGACTCGACGCCTGAATGATGGCCCGGGCGCGGGACTCGGCCTCGTCGAGCAGCACATCCAGCTTGATCACATTCCCCTGCCGCGTGGAGAAGGTCCCCTCGGGCAGGCGCATCAGCCCGAACCAGACGTGGTCGAGGCGGGTGGTGATCCCCAGCTTGCGGCTGATGGTGAAAAACTGCCGGAAGTGGTCCTGCTGCCGCTCGTCCGTGACGTAGACAATCCGCTCGGGCGCAAACTCCGCCACGCGGCTCTGCACGGTGGCGAGGTCGCTGGTGGCGTAGTTGAATCCGCCGTCCTTCTTGCGCACGATGCAGACCGGCAGCTTTTCCTCTTCCAGGAAGACCACGGTTGCGCCATCGCTCTCCTTTGCGAGGCCGACCGCCTCCAGCTGCTGCACCACGCCGGGGAGCATGGCGTTGTAGTGGCTCTCGCCGTGGCAGCGGTCAAAGGAGACATCCAGCCGGCGGTAGATACGGCTGAACTCCTCCAGGCTGAGGTCGATGAATTGCTTCCAGAGCGCCAGGTTCTCCGGGTCGCCCTGCTGCAGCTTTACCAGCTCCTGGCGGCAGGCGTCGAGCCAGGCCGGGTCGGCCTTGGACTGCTCGTAGCTCTTGACGTAGATGCGCTCCAGCTCCTCGACCGGCGACTCGGCCAGGCGCGCGGGATCCACGAACGCGCGGAACCCCTTGATGATGATGCCGAACTGCGTGCCCCAGTCGCCCAGGTGGTTGTCGGCGATCACGCAGTAGCCGAGCGCGCGGTACATGCGGTCGATGGCATTGCCAATGATGGTCGAGCGGATGTGGCCGATATGCATCGGCTTGGCCACGTTGGGGCTGGAGTAGTCGATCACCACGGTCTTGCCCGCGCCCGGCTGCGGCAGGCCGCCGTGCGGCAGCGCAGCCTGCTCCGCCACCTGCCGCGCCAGCCAGGACGGGCTGAGCGTGAGGTTGATGAAGCCCGGGCCGGCAACCTCCGCTTTGGCCAGCGCATCCGGCAGCGGCTGCGCCGCGAGGGCGGCCTCGGCAATGGCGCGCGGCGCCTTGCCCAGCGTCTTTTTCAGCGCCATGGCGTCATTACACTGAAAATCGCCGAAGTCCGGATCCGTGGCCGGTATCACGCGGACGAGGAGGTCGTTGCACGCTTCGCCAAAGGCGGCGCAGAAACCGGCCTTCAGCCACTGCGCCAGCTCGGCCTCGGTGCGGCCCACGGTGAATGTCGGTTCGTTGCTCATGTTGCTCCGCTGTCCGTGATCCATTGCGGCGGGTCCGGCAGCCCCGCTCCAATCATGGCGCCAGCGCCGCCGAGGTCATGGCAAAGTACTTCTCGTCCGGCACGTATTCCGGCACGCTGTTGCCGGTGCCGAGCGCATAGCCGCCCCGGGTGGCCAGCGCCAGCATGCGCTGCGAGCGGGCGCGCACGGCGTCGCACGACGAGCGCAGGATGAAGTCGAGATCCATGCCGCCGAGAAGCGCGATCCGCCCGCCGAACTGCGCGTAGGCCTCCTCGATCGGCTGGATCGTGTCCTCGAAGGAGTGCTTGCCGTCGTACTTCATGTCGCCGATGATGTCCTCCATCAGCGAGGCCTGGTTGCCGCAGGAGTGCAGCACCGCCGGCAGTCCGGCGCGGTGCGCGACCTCGACCATGCGCTTGTGCCAGGGGAAGACGTACTTGCGCATGTCCGCCGGGGCCAGCATGGGCTGGGTCTTGAAGCCCCAGTCGTCGTTGAACATCACGATGCCGACCGTGCGGTGCTCGACCGCCCGCTGGTAATGCCGCACCAGGCGCGAGCCCACGGCGTCGAACAGGTCCGTGACCAGCAGGGGGTCGTCGGCCAGCAGCAGGCAGAGGTTGTCGTAGCCGGCCAGTCCGATAACGTTTTCCAGCACGCCGCCCGGGCCGTTCACCATCAGCTTGAAATTTTGGGGGAGGTCGCCGGCAACCTGGCTCAGCCCGCCGTAGTCAAACGTTGCCACGTCCGGCCAGGGGTAGGCGTCGAACGAGGCGCGGTCCGTGATGCGCGCACCCTCGTTCAGCGAAATGGTCTGCACACGATGCTGGTCGCCGCGTGGAAAGCTGAAGCTCGAGCCACGGACCGTGGCATAGTCGTAGCCGGCCGCCGCGAAGGCATGCGCCAGGCGGCGAAACTCGTCGGCCAGGCACGCCGCCGCGGTCCACCGCTCACCCGCCAGCCGCTGGTACAGGCGCTCGTTGAGAAAAAACTCGAACAGCGTGGGGCGCTCCGGGCGCTCCCGGCGCAGGACCTTCTCGATGTTCCTGAAATCCGGCTTCCGCATACGGCCTCCCAAGGCGGGCGTCAGCCCGCAACCCAACGAATGAACACATCAAGGACACCGAGCGCACAGAGAACAACAGAGACCACAGAGAAAGGCCTGTCCTCGGCCGGCGAACCGGCCGCAGCTGCATGAACTTCTCTCTGTGTTCTCTTTCTTTCTCTGCGGCCTCTGTGTCCTTCCACCTGCTGCTGCAAGATGCGACGCAAATGCATCGCATGTTATGATGGAACCATCTAAGCGATAACAAGGCGTCAAACAGCGCAGATACATTACCTGCCGCCGCGATCTTCGTCACGCATGGAATGCGGGATGCATGCGGGATGAGAATCCCTGTTCGATTCCTTGTTCCCGAAGGCGGCGGCGCGGTACAATGGGAGGCGATGTGGTTGCCGGTTTTCCCGCGCGGCGCGGCCGGGATCACCTTCGCCCGGGACGGCGACGTCCGGCGATCGCATTGCCCGCGCCGGCAGAATTGACAAGGCCACTGCCACATGTCCAGCCCGTTTGTCCACCTGCACGTCCACACCAAGTACAGCATGCTCGACGGCGCCTGCCACCTGGAGCCGCTCTGCAAGCGCGCCGCCGAGCTCGGCATGCCCGCGCTGGCCATGACGGACCACGGCGTGATGTACGGCATGGTCGACTTCATCAAGGCCTGCGAGGCGCAGAAGATCCGGCCGATCATCGGCTGCGAGATGTACATCAACGCCCGGACGCTGCGTACCGACCGCGGCAAGGACTCCCCCTGCCACCTCGTGCTGCTGGCGGAGACGGACGAGGGCTACCTGAACCTGGCGCGCCTCAACTCCTGCGCCCACCAGGAGGGGTTCTACTACAAGCCGCGCATCGACAAGGATCTGCTCCGGAAGCACAGCCGCGGGCTGATCGGCCTCAGCGCCTGCCTGCATGGCGAGGTCAACGGGCTCCTGGCCGAGGGGAACCTCGACCGCGCCGCGCGCGTGGCGGACGAATACGCCGACATCCTGGGGCGGGACAACTTTTTCCTGGAGATGCAGGACCACGGCATCGCGGAGCAGAAGAAAGCCAACGCGGGCGTGCGCGAGCTCTGCCGCCGCGGCCGGCACCGCGCCGTGATCACCAACGATGTCCACTACCTCCACCGCAGCCACGCCGCCGCGCACGAGGTGATGCTGGCCATCCAGACCGGCACGGTCATGAGCGACCCCAAGCGGATGCGCTACCAGGGCGACCAGTTCTACTTCAAGTCGCGCGAGGAGCTGGCCGGCCTCTTCCCGGACGACGAGGCGGCGCTCATCCTGCCTGCCGAGATTGCCGCGCGCTGCCATGCAAAAATCGAAATGGGATCCAACCTGCACTTCCCCCGGTTTGACCTGCCCGGCGCAATGAGCCAGCGGGATTACCTGACCCAGCTGGCGCACGAGGGGCTCCGCCGGATCTACGGCGTGAAGGACCCCCGCAATCCGGCCGGCGATTTCGAGCGCACCCTGCTGGCGCGGCTGGAAGAGGAAATCGGCATCATCGAGAAGACGAACTTCATCAACTACTTCCTGGTGGTCAGCGATTTTGTGAACTACGCGCGTGCACAGGGGATACCGGTTGGCCCGGGCCGCGGCTCCGGCGGCGGCAGCCTGGTGGCCTATGTCACCGGCATCACGGAGCTCGACCCCATCCGCTTCAACCTGATCTTCGAGCGCTTCCTGAACCCGGACCGCGTCTCGCCGCCGGACTTCGACATCGACTTCTGCCAGGAGCGGCGCGACGAGGTGATCCAGTACGTCAAGAACAAGTACGGCGCGGACCGCGTGGCGCAGATCGCCACCTTCGGGCAGCTCGGCGCCAAGACCGTCATCCGCGACGTGGCCCGCGTACTGGAAATCCCGCTGGACAAGGCCAACCGCCTGGCCAAGATGATCCCCGAGGATCCCAAGATCACGCTGGCCAAGGCCCGCGAGGCAAACCCCGAGTTCGGCGCCGCCTGCGCCACCGACCCGGAGCTGCGGCTCATCCTCCCCCACGCCGAGGTCCTGGAGGGGCTCTACCGCAATGCGGGCGTGCATGCCGCCGGCGTGGTGATCGGCGACAAGCCCCTGATCGAAATCGTGCCGCTCGGGCGCGACAAGGAGGGGCAGCCCGTCACCCAGTATGCCAAGGAGCCGATCGAGGCGTGCGGCCTGCTGAAGATGGACTTCCTCGGCCTCAAGACGCTCACCGTGCTGAAGGAATCGGTGGACCTCGTGCGACAGGGGCACGGCGTCTCGATCGACCTGGCGAACCTGCCGCTCGAGGACCTCAAGACCTACGAGCTGCTGACCCGCGCTGACACGGTGGGCGTGTTCCAGGTTGAATCCAGCGGCATGCGCAACCTCATGCGCGACATCGGCGTGAACAACATCGAGGACCTGATCGCCGTGATCGCGCTCTACCGGCCCGGGCCGATGGAGATGCTGCCGAGCTACATCAAGCGCAAGACCGGCAAGGAGAAGGTGGTCTACGATCACCCGCTGCTGGAGCCCATTCTCCAGGAGACCTACGGCGTGATGGTCTACCAGGAGCAAGTGCAGCGCGCCGCCAACGTGCTGGCCGGGTATTCGCTGGGGCAGGCCGACCTGCTGCGCCGGGCCATGGGCAAGAAGAAGAAGGAGGAGATGGACAAGGAGCGTGCGCGCTTTGTCGAGGGGTGCGCACGCCTCAACCGGATCCCGGGGCCGCTGGCGGAATCGATCTTCGACCACATCGCCGCCTTTGCCGGCTACGGCTTCAACAAGGCCCACTCGGCCGGCTATGCGATCGTCTCGTTCCAGACCGCCTACCTGAAGGCCAACTATCCGGCGGAGTTCATGTCGGCGCTGATCTCATCGGAGATCGGGAACTTCGACAAGCTGCCGGGGTTTGTGGCGGAGGCGGAAAACATGGGGCTGCCGGTCCTGCCGCCGGACGTCAACCGCAGCGGCGTGCGCTTCGCGCCCGAGGGCAAAGGGCTCCGCTACGGGCTGGCCGGCGTGAAGAACGTCGGCAGCTCCGCGGCCGAGGCGATCGTGCGCGAACGCGCGGCCCGCGGGCCGTTCAAGGGGCTGGTGGACTTCTGCCGGCGGGTGGACCTAATGTCCGTCAACAAGCGCGTGCTCGAGGCGCTGACCCGGTGCGGCGCCATGGACTCGCTCGGCGCGCACCGGGCGCGGACGCTCAACGGCCTGGACTTTGCGCTGGCGCGCGCCGCGGAATCGGCTCGCGAAAAGCAAACCGGCCAGGGAAACCTGTTCGATGCGCTGGGCGATGTCGGCGGCACGAATGTGAACGGCGACGACCTGCCCGACTGCCCGAAGTGGGCCGACCGGGAGATCCTGGCCGCAGAACGCGAACTGCTGGGGATCTACATCAGCGGGCACCCGCTCGACCGCTACCGCCGGCTGGTGCGGGAGTTCCAGACCCTCCCGATCTCCCGCATCGGCGAGTGCGCGGACAACAAGGAGGTGCGCATCGCCGGGCTGGCGGCCAGCGTCTCCATCCGCCTGACCAAAGAAAAGAAGGAGACCTGGGCGATCATCACGCTCGACGACGGCGAAAATACCGTGGAGGCGCTGGTGTTTCCCGAGACCTACCGGACCTATGCCGGGGCCGTGCAGCCGGACCAGCCCGTTCTGGTCTGCGCCATGGTTTCCCGGCGCGACGAGTCGGCCAAGCTGATCGTGCGCGAAATCTATCCGCTGCTGGAGGCGCCGCGCAGCTTTGCGGAGGCGCTGGTGGTCAGCGTACGCGCGGACGAGGCGGGTGCCGGCCGCCTGCAGCAGTTCCGCGACCTGGCTGGAAAATTTCCCGGTCGCATCCCCACCCTGCTGCGGCTGTCCTACCCGGACGGGCGCGCCGTGCTGATCGAAACCGCGCGGGACATGTCGATCGACCCCACCCCCGACTTTCTGGCCGAGGCCGAGCAGGGCGTTGGCCGCAATGGGCTGCGCTTTCTGGCCCGCCGCGAGATCTGCCTCAAGCCGCGGGCGGAGCGGCGCTGGCAGGGACGCTCGAACGGATAACCCCGTGTAGCCAAAATCGACGGCTACGGACGACCGGCCTCTTCGCGAACCTGCCTTGATCACAACGCCCGCTTGGCGTCGCGGATGACGAGTCGTCCGTAGCCGCACAACAGGGTGTAGCGGTCAGGCTCGGAACCCGTTATCATGAAACGCAAACCCCGAAAAAAGGATGACCGAATGAAGCAGGCGAATCGCGGCAGGTTACTGGCAGCAGGCTCGGCGCTGATGATGGCTTTGGGCGTGGCCGGATGCGGGCAGAAGGCAGAGTCGCCGGGCAAGGCGGGCGGCGAGCGCGTCTACCGGATTGCCTTCGCGTCGTTCGGGCCGGACGAGGCGGCCGACATCGCCATCAAGGGCTATCTGGAGGGACTGCGCGACGAGGGGTTCGTGACCGGACGCAACCTGGAGGTCATCCAGCGCCACGCCGGGGGCGAGATCGCGTCGCTGCCCCTGCTGATGCAGTCGCTCGAGGGCGAGGGGCTGGACCTGATTGTGCCGATGACCTCGCCCGGCGTGGCCGCGGCGTGCTCACGGGTGAAGCGCACGCCGGTCGTGTTTGTCTACACCTACGATCCGATCGCGGCCGGGGCCGGCAAGGACTTCGACCATCACCTGCCGAACATCACGGGGGTCGCATCGTTCCCGGCGATCGGCAAGACGATGGCAGCCGTACGTGAGCTTGTGCCCAACCTCAAGACGCTGGGCACGGTCTACAACGCCTCCGAGGTGAACTCCGTGCGGGCCGTGCGCGAGGCGCGCCAGGTGCTGGAGCCGGCGGGAATCAAGCTCGAGGAGGTGACCATTTCCACCACGGCCGACGTCCTGCTGTCGACGCAGGCGCTGCTGTCGCGCCGCGTGGAGGCCATCTGGGTGACCGGCGACAACACCGTGCTGCAGGCGCTCGAGGGCGTGCTCGGACCGGCGAGTCGGGCGCGGATCCCGGTGGTGCTGAATGACACGGAGTTTGTTGACCGCGGCGCCGTGGCGGCCATCGGCATCAGCTGGACGGAAAGCGGGCGCGTAGCCGGGCGCATGGCGGCGCGCGTACTCCGGGGGGAAAGCCCGGCCGACATCCCGATCGTAAATGTCGCCGAAACCAAAATCCTGGTGAATCGCAAGCAGGCCGCGCTGATCGGCGTCACACTTCCGCCGTCGATGGATCTGCCAACCGGGAAGCGACCCTAGCAGCTTGTCGGACTTAGCGCTGTACCTTCACAAACTTTGTGCCGACTAAGCTGCTAGTTTGGGGGACGCAACCGCCAAGCGCCGGACAATAGTGTAATACGCAACCAAAAGAGCAGCCGGAACAATTTTTCTATCTCCTTGTACGCGGATCTGCCGTTTGGCGGCGGGTTTCCAAAACTAGCAGCCTGGTCGGCAGGCAGTTTGTACCTCCACAAGGCTAAGTCCGACAGGCTGCTAGGCGTACTGCCGGCCGAGACTGTCCGCCACGGCGGCATCCAGCTGCTCGCGGCGGCGGACCTGGTCGAAGGCGGCAAGCAGGTCCGGCACGCGCACGCGGGCCTTCTCCTGATCGGCGTACTGGCGCACGATCCGCCCCTTGTGCATCATGATGATCCGCTCCGGAAGCTGCACCGCCTGCTGCATGGAATGCGTGACCATCAGCGCGGTCAGCTTCTCGCGGCGGATGATTTCCAGGGTCAGCTCGGCCACCGCCGCGGCGCTCTTGGGATCCAGCGCGGCGGTGTGCTCGTCCAGCAGCAGCAGCCGGGGGCGCAGCCAGGTGGCCATGAGCAGGGTGAGCGCCTGGCGCTGGCCGCCGGAGAGCGTGCCGATGGGGTTGTCCAGGCGGTCCTCCAGCCCGAGGTTGAGCGTGCGGACGCGGGCGGCGATCTCGGCGCGGGACGAGCGCCGCAGCGCCAGCCCCAGCCCGCGCCGGCAGCCGCGGCGCATGGCCAGCGCGATGTTCTCGGCAATGGTCATCTCGGCAACGGTGCCGGCAAAGGGATTCTGAAAGACCCGGCCGATGAGGCTGGCGCGCCGGTATTCCGCCCAGTGCGAGATCTCCTGCCCGGCAAGGGAGATCTCCCCCTGGTCCGGCTCGAAGGTCCCGGCGACGGCATTCAGCAGGGTGCTTTTGCCCGAGCCGTTGGTGCCGATGATTGCGGCAAAGCAGCCCTCGGGAATGTTCAGGTCGACGCCGCGCAACGCCTGCACCTCGGTGGGCGTCTTGGGAAAAAACGTTTTGGCCAGGTTCCGGATGTTAAGCATGGGATCGTCCTTTTGCCAATTTGCCGACAAAAGCCTTGAGTCCGCCCGGCAGCACCAGCGCGGCAAACACGAAGAGCGCGGTGACCAGCTTCAGGTCGTTGGGGTTGAGCCCCCAGCGCAGGGCAATGGCCACCAGCAGGCGGAACAGGATCGTGCCCATGATGGCGCCGCACAGGGCCAGGCCCGGGGTCAGCCGCGTGACCAGCGCTTCGCCGATGATGATGCTGGCCAGCCCCCAGACGATCATGCCGATGCCCATCTGCACATCGGCAAAGCCCTGGTACTGCGCGAGCAGCGCGCCGGACATGGCGACCAGCGCGTTGGAGCAAACCAGCCCGAAGACCAGCATGGCCTGGTGATTGATGCCCTGGGCGCGGACCATCTGGGCGTTCTCACCGGTGGCCCGCATGGCGGTTCCAATGTGCGTGAGCAGAAACCGGTAGATCAGCACCGCGACGGCCACCGTGATCAGCAGCACGGTGAGCAGCATGGCGACATCCGACAGCGGCACCGGCCAGCCCATGACCCCGATGGTGTCCGCGCCGCCGGTGATGCGGGCCAGGGCGCCCGCGACGGGCGTGGACATGTTGTTCACGTCCAGCAGCGGCACGTTGCTCCTGCCCATCACCCGCAGGTTGATGGAATAGAGCGCGGTCATGACCAGGATGCCCGAGAGCAGCTCCTGAATCCGGAAGCGGGTGTGGAGCAGGCCGGTGGCAAAGCCGGCCACGCCGCCGGCCAGCGTGGCCACCAGGGTGGCGCTCCAGGGGGACCAGCCATGGATCAGCAGCACGGCAGCCACCGCCGCGCCCAGCGTGATGGTGCCATCCACGGTGATGTCGCAAAACCGCAGGATGCGGAAGCTGATCCACACGCCCATGGAGAGCAGGGCGAGGATCAGGCCGATGGTGAATGCGCCGATGACCAGGGTCATGACTTGGCCTCCATGGAAACGTGCAGCGGCGCGCACCAGCAGGCGCCACGGATAAACGCGCTCTGTCCGAGGCCAATGACGGGCCGGTCGTCCTCGATGAGATGCAGCAGCCCGCGGGGTTCGTTGTCCTCAAACACCGCCTGCACGGCCGTGTCCAGGTCCAGGATGCCTTGCGGGATCGAGCGGAAGGGCATGACGACGGCATGCGCATGGGCGCGAATTTCGGGCCGGGACGGCACCGGCCCCAGGAAAGGCGCTGTGGCGTGGGCTGGATCGCGGCTGGCGAAGGCCACCACCAGCGCCTGGGTCTGGCGGTGCACGCGATCGCCGCAGAAAGCCAGCCAGTTGCGCACCTCCGGAAAATCGCCCGGCCGGTCGCCGTCCTGAATAAACCCGGGGGAACGCGCGAGCGCGGTGCCGACCAACCCCTCCACCTCGGCCAGGGCGATCAGGGCCACGGCATCGCTCTGCGTCGCGCGGAAACCCTGCAGGTACAGGTCGGACAGCGTGAGAAAGGCCCCCTTTTCGACGGGGCGGAAGCGCATCAGGTGCGAGAAGCTCCCCTCCCCCGTAATCGCCTGGATGGCCTGCAGCCGCGGCACAAACCGTGCCTCCTGCTTGAGGTAGTCGGGCGTGTCGGCTCCGTCACCCGGCAGCCAGGCCAGGCAGCCCGCTGCAGCCACAAACTCTCCGAACCGGGTGCGCGCGTCCTCGGCGTCCCGCCCCGCGGCCCCGACGCCCAGGCCAAAGACCTGCCGGGGAAACTGGATTTCCACGGTGTCGCCCGGGCGCACAGGCTGCCATGGCTTCCACCCGCCCAGGGTGCGTGCGACGATCCGCCCCTGCGGCGCAAGGGGATGTTTTTCAAAAAAAATGCCCGGCACGCGTTGCTCGTCGACCTTCGGAGTGGCGGTGGCCGCTGGCGTGGAAACCGCGCCCGGTGCCGCCTCGGTTTCGAGGCAGATGAGCTGCTCCAGGCCCGACAGGCGCAGCGTCTCCACAATGCCGGCCGAGGCGCGGATGAACCCGAACGAGCCCTTCAAGGCCGCCAGCTCCCGGTAGATCAGCAGGAGCGAGCGGATGCCGGCTGAGCTCAGGAAGGTCAGCCCGTCCGCGTCGATCCGCACGTGGTGGTGTCCGTCGCGAATGACATCCTGAACCGCGCCGCGGAAATGCTCCGCCCAGGAGACATCCAGCCGCCCGGAGGCGCAGATCACCGCGTGCTTTCCGTGGATCCGTGTTTCCAGCTTCATTTTTTCTCCCCGGGCTCGATGACCTCCTGCACGCGGGTGGTTTCCAGCGGGAGGTCGGCGGGCGGGACACCGGCCAGCACCCGGGCGGCGAGCCGCCCGGCCTGCACGCCCCAGTCTCCGTAATCGTTCCCGATGGCCCCGGCAGCACCCTGCTGCACGAGCGCGGGCTCTGTGACATAGACCGGAATCCCGGCGTTTTTGGCAGCGAGCTGGATGGCGGCGAAACCGGTGGTGGTCAGGTTGTCCGCGGAGAGCAGCAGGGCGCCGGCCCGGCGCTGGATGATGGCCTGGGTCGCCGCCGGCAACTCCGACACGGTGCCGGCCGTGGTTTCGTGCAGCGGCAGGCCGCGCTCGCGGCAGGCCGCGCGCAGCCGCGCCACGGCGATGAGTGAATTGGGCTGGGAGGGATCGTAGACGGTGCCCACCGCCGCAAGGGCGGGGTCATGCTTGCGGGCCATGTCGAGCAGGCGCGCCACGGGAGGATCGTCGTGCACGCCTGTGACCAGGGCCGGTCGGGTCTCGGGCGTGAACAGCTTCAACGCGGCGGGATCACTCGCCACGGCATAGACAATCGGAACCTTGGTGATGCGCTTGACCGCGGCCATCATGGCCGGCGTCGTGACGGTGACGATCAGGTCCGGCTCCCCGGCCATGGCCGCATCCAGGATGGCCGGGAGCTGGCTGATCTCCCCCTGCGCATTGAACTGCCTGACCGTGAAGTCCTCCTGCGCCTTCAAGCCGGCCTCACGCAGGCCGCGCAGGACGCCCTGCTCCGCGCTGTCCAGCAGGGGGTTCTGCACCAGGTTGACCATGGCGATGCGAAACGGCCGGCCCAGGCGGGCCGCGGCATGGTGAAAAACAGTGGCCTCCTTCAGCAGGGCAGCAGGCAGGGCGATCTTCAGGTGGGCCGCAGCTGCAAAATCCACGGCAGTTTCCTTTTCCGAGCTGGGCATGAAGGGAATGGTGGCCGGATCTTCGCCCAGCAGCACGCGCGCGGCCAGGCGTCCGGTCTGGCGCCCCTCGCCGCGCGGGCTGACCCCGCAGGTAAACATTGCGCCGGTACCCATCTGGCTGTTGTCATCGGCCAGCAGGAGGATGCGTTCCCGGCGGCAACTCTGGGCCAGTGTGGTGTAGGCACTGATCACCGTGTTGTCGGCCATGCCGAAGACCGCATCGACCGGCGTGGCCAGCAGCGACTGCAACGCTTGCGTGATGTCGCTGGTGCTGGCGACGGCACGCTCCACCAGCGTCATTCCCTGCGCGGCCAGCATGGCGCGGGCCCGCTCCTTCTCATCGTTGGAATTGGCCTCCGACGGGTTGCAGATGACGCCGACTTTCCGGCAGGCGGGCATGATTTCCTTCAGCCAGGCAAACAGGGCCGGATTCGGAGCTGTCCAGACCGCGCCGGTGACCCGGGGCAGGTGATCCGCAAAGGAGCGCCCGGCCCCGGCCTGCAGCGGCGCCGAGACCACCCCGAACACGATCGGCACATCCCGGGTGTTGGCAAGGGCGGCGCCCAGGCAGGGGGTGGACATGGGGATGAGCAGATCCAGTTTCTGATCGGCTAACTGCCGGACAACCTGCGGGAGCAGCGACATGTCGTCATTGGGATGCACGCGTTGCAGCGTCAGGTTCCGGCCCTCGACAAACCCGGCCTCGCGCAGGGCCTCGACGACCCCTTCCATGGCCATTTCAAAGATTGGATGGGGGCCGAAATAGAGCAGGCCCACCTTGTACATGCGGCCCGGCTGCGGCTGGCGCGCGGCGGCGGCAGGTGGCGTGCCCGCAACGGCGGCCGTGACCCGGGCCTGCGCGCGGACGTCCTCGGGGATCGACCACCCCTTAAATTCAGCGGCAATCGCCTCGTTGACCGACAGCACCTCGGGCACCAGATTCTCAACGCCGAACGTTTGTGGGTCTGCGCCGCGCAGAATCTTTCCGCCCATCTCACCCACGGCGACACCCACCGCATGGTAGGCGGCACCCAGCCCGAACAGCGCGCCCCTGGCGGTATCGCTCGGGTCGTTGCTGAACAAGGGAACCTTCGCGGCGCGGGCCGCGGAAAGAAGGGTGCCGAGGGCGGACAGGGCCACGGTGTCACCGCCGGCCACCCAGAGCGCCTCCGCGCCACGCGACAGGACGGACCGGACCGCTTCCGGAACTTCCGACGTGTGGCCGGCATTGGTCTCGAGCAGCTCCATGCCAAACTCGCGACAGAACGCGCGCGCCTTGAGGACGCAGGCCTCGGCGTTGCTCTCACCGGGGTTCCAGACGACGCCGACCCTGCGCAGCTGCGGGTTCATCCGGCGCGCGACCCGGAAGGCGCGGTCAACCGGCTGAAACGTCCCCACGCCAGCCAGGTGCGGCGGATGCTGCCCGGGGGCGGCGCCGGTGATGCCGACGCCGGCGCCGTACGGGTTGGTCACGGCCCCGAAGACGTGCACCACGCGCCCGGCCGTGTTCGCCTTGGCGACCGCCTGCAGGGCGAGCGTGCTGGCGGTCAGCACCAGATCATATTTTCCGCTGGCCAGGTCACAGGCCATGAGGTTGCCCGTGCTGTTGTCGCCCGAGGCGTTCAAGAAGTGGATGGTTGCGGTGCGCCCGTGCTCGAACCCCTGCTTGCGCAGTCCCTCAACAATCCCCGCCACCGTGTGATCGAGCAGATCGGTTGACGCCCACTGCATCACAGCCAGGCGCGGCAACGCCTTTTTTGCCGGGCGCGTCCTGCTCTGCTGCCGGCGGTCCAGGTCGGAAAAGAGCAGCAGGGAGGATGCCGCAAGGATGAGCACAACGCCCAGCCAGACGCTCTTGAACCATTTCAGCATGGCAGGCTCACTTTCAGCTGCCGCGGGTTGCCGCGGAGTCGGTTGCCAGGTTCTTCACCAGGGTGACGATGTTGTGGCCCTGGTCACGGCGATAGGCGAAGCGGTCCATGGTCTTGCGGATGAAATGAATTCCCAGACCGCCAATCGGGCGGTGTTCGAGCGCCAGCGTCGTGTCCGCAGCCGCCTGCGCCGTGGGGTCAAACGGTTTTCCGTCGTCCTCGATCTCGATCCTCACGCACTCCGGCCCGCTCCAGAGGCGCAGCTCGATCGCGTGCTCGGATGCGTCGGCATGGGCATAGGAGATGACATTGACGACCCATTCCTCGAGCGCCAGGCAGAAACACGTTTCCTGCGGCGGCGGGATGCTCAGCCGCTCGCACTGGGCCTCGACCCAGGCCGTCAGGCGGGTCACCTCCGACAGGCGATTCATCAGGCGGAGCGTGGCATCCGGCGCCCGCGCCGCGTCCGGGTCGGGTTGCGCCGGCGCGGACGATCCGCCCGCCGGCGCGCAAAAGCGGACGGCCAGCGCGGTGATGTCGTCGGACTGCACGGCGCCGCCGGCGTGCGTGTGGACCGCCCGGGCCAGGCCTTCAAGAAACAGCCGGGCGCTCTGTTGGCCTTCCTGCTGGATGTGTTCCCGCAGGCCGGGCTCATCGAACATGACGCCCTCTGCGTTCATCGCCTCCGTGACGCCATCCGTGTAGAGGACCAGCAGATCTCCGGCACGCAGGCGGATGCTGCGGTCCTGGTAGGTGGCGCCGTCGACGACGCCGAGCGCCGGGCCGGGCAGTTCGTCGAGCCGCTCGACAGCGCCTGTGTGACGCGCCAGCAGCGGCGGGTTGTGCCCCGCGTTGGCATAGATCAGATCCCCGGTTTTCAGGTTCAGGATGCCGCAAAACATGGTGATAAACATGCACATCTCATTGTCTTCGGCCAGCTCGGCATTGACCTGGGCCAGGGCGCGGGCGGGCGCGCGCACGCTCTGCATGGTGGACTTGAGCAGCGTCTTGCCGACCGCCATCAGGAGCGAGGCGGGCACGCCCTTGCCGGACACGTCGCCAATGGCGATGTACAGGTGATCGTCGTCCAGCAGCACAAAGTCGTACAGGTCGCCGCCGACCTCGCGCGCAGGAATCAGCAGGGCGTACAGGTCAATCTCGGGGCGGTTGGGAAACGGGGGGAAGAGCTTCGGCACAATGCGCATCTGGATTTCGCGGGCAGCGGACAACTCGCCGGCGATCCGCTCCTTGACCGCGGTGGTGGCGGTCAGGTCGGCAATGTACCGCCGCAGGTCATGGCGCATCTGCTCGAAGTCCGCGGTCAGCCGGGCGACTTCGTCGCGCGAACAGATCGCGGGCAGCGGGACCTCGAAATCGCCGGCCGCGAGCCGGTGGGTGGCCGCAGCCAGTCGCTGCAGCGGCCTGGCAACGGACCAGGCAATTCCCAGCGCGGGGATCAACAGCAGGATCAGGCCAGCCAGGCCGACCAGCGCGCTGATCCGGTTCAGCCGCACCAGCGGCGCCAGGACCTGGGCCTGGGGCAGCATCAGCCCGAGCACCCAGCCGGTGGCAGGCACGGCGCGGTAGTGCATGTAGGCGGTCTGTCCGTCCTCCGGATTCCGGAACAGCCGGTGTCCGGGAAGGCCGCGCAGCATGTCCTGGCCGAGCTGGCGCAGGGATTGCGACAGCTCCGGATCTGCCTGCGCCTCGGCCAGGCTGAACACGGTTTCGGCCATTTCAACCGCGCGCACCGGGTGCGAAATATACGTGCCGTGGTGGGAAAGCAGCACCGCGGCGCCCTGCTCCCCCAGGGGCAGCCCGTCCAACAACTGGCGTATCCACTCCAGGGAGAGGTCGCACGTGACCACCGCCACGACTTCGTTCGAGCGGAGAATGGGGAACGAATAGGTCACCATGATCGTCTTCGCATCGGAATCGTAGTAGGGCTTCACCCACACCGGTCGCTTCAGGTAATAGGGCAGGTAGAACCAGTCCTGCTGATAATCCAGCGCCGGGGATTCCCGGTCCCGCACCTGGATCGCCGACGCGCTGCGCCACCCGTACAGGATCTTGAAGTCGCTGCGGCTGGCGCTGGCTTCGCTGAGCGCCACAGCCACGCCCAGGAAATTTGAATTGCATTCGAGCGTGCGGCGGATGAGGTCGGCGCTCTCCGCGCGGCAAAACTCCTTTCCGGCAATGAAAAGGGCGGTTTGCTGCACCACGGCCTCGGCGCGGCCGAGCGGAACCTCGATCTGGTACACGGCGGAATCCGTCAGCGTATTCCCCTGCTGCACGGCATCCGCAAGCATCCGGCGGCGCTGCGTGAAATGGCTGAAACCCTGTGCCAGCAGCAGCACCAGCCCGGCCCCCAAGAGAATCAGGACGGACATCCGACAGGCCAGGGAGTTCTTAGGGGCGCCGAACATGCACGCCCTCCCCGGTCACAAAGCTGGAAAACTCCGGTGCGCTCTTCAGGCCGCCGTAGCGTGTCAGCAAGGCGCCGGTTTCATCGTAGTCGCCGCGGCCAAGCTGCCCGAAGGTCCAGGCATCGCCCTTGGCCGGAAAGATCGATGTCAGCATCTCGCGCAGCATCCAGGCCATGTGCGCGCGATTGACCGGCAGGTTCTCCCGGCGCACATACGTCATCACCACGTCGAGCGTTTCCTCCACATGGTCACGCGCATAATCCCACCCCCGGAGCGAGGCGCGGACAAAGCCGCGGCAGGTTTCCGGGTGCTGCTGCCAGGTTTCCTGCAGGGCATACAGGCCGTCTTCCGGCATGCGGATGCCAAGCTCATGCAGGTTGAACACACGCACATCCGACTCCTGGATGCCGTTCTGCAGCAGGGTGTGATATTCGTTGTAGCGCATGGCCGCGCAGGCCACCGCGCCCTTCTTCAGGAAGAGCGAAAGCGTATAGTACTGCGGCAGGATGACCGGGCGCACGCCCTTGGACGCAAACAGCGCCAGGTAGGGGGCGCGAAAATCATCCCGCCAGACGGTCACCTCGCGGCCGTCCAGATCGGAGAGCTCGCGAACCGGCGCGCCGGATGCGGGATTGCGCCAGGCCACCAGCTGAAAGTTGCTGCGGTTGACAACCTGCGCCAGATGCACCAGCGGCAGCCCCTGGGCGCGTTCTGCCAGGGCGCTGGACAGCATGAAGGTGGCAAAAACCGCCTTGCCCGAGCGCAGCATCTCCCCGACGCGCACGTCAGGGCCGCCGCGCAGAAGCTGCACGTCCAGCCCCTCCTGCGCATAGCACCCTTTGGCGAGGGCCATGTAGTACCCGGCGAACTGCGCCTGATGCTGCCAGTGGAAAATCATGTTCACCGGCGTGCCGGCCTGCGCCGCGCCGCCGGACGCCGGCAGAAGAAACAGGCACAGCATCCAGACCGGTGCGAGCCATCCCGGAAAACCGGCGGCGCGTCGCGCCGTCCTGTGCGGCGGCTGCCGGGGGTGCACAGGAGCGATCATGTTTTCTCAAAGAATTTGGCCGCCTCGGCCGCGTCCCCTGCGATCTGGAAGATGGACAGAAAACCGCTCACCTCAAACACGATCCGGACCGTATCCTGCAGGCCGCACAAGGCCAGCTTGCCGTTCTGCCGCAGCAGTTTCTTGGCCGTGACGAGAAGAACCCGCAGCCCGGCGCTGCTGATGAACTCCAGCTTGGTGAGGTCCAGCAGGAGATTCGCGGCGCCGCCGTTGATGATCTCGCCGATCTTCTGCTCCGCCTCCGCAGCCGATGTGGCGTCGAGCCTGCCGGCAAGCAGCAACGTGGAATACACGCCATTATTCTTGTGCTGGATATCCATAGGAAAACCCTTTTTAACACGCGCCGGGAGAACATGCCTGGCGCACGACCGCGAGATCGTGGCCACAACATACATGACAAAAAAACCGTACCAAAATGCGACTGGCACCGCAAGCACGATGGCGGCACGGGGAAAAGCCTTTCGCATCGGCGCGGTGCGTTCCTCCTCCCGCTTCGACGTCCCCAGGCACACCCGCGCCGAAGGCTAACGCGTCGTGGATCGGGTTGCGGGGAAGCCGTCCGATGGGTCGCGCGTCAGACCGGCCCGTATGCAAGGCTTGAGCCGAAGGGGCTGGACGTTTAGATGCGCCTGCCCTGCTTCCCGCTACGGAGGCC
>JBAWXQ010000004.1:0-41280 GCA_037144015.1 bacterium | reverse complement strand
AAGGTGGCGTGGCAGGTGGGGCGAATGCTGTAGCGCGGCTCTGTGAGCCGCGGCGAGACTGGGAGGCGCAACCATGAGAACAGGATCGAAACCCATGAGATTAGCATGCAGGGGAATGACGACACGGCCTTTGGCTGTCGCCGTATTGTTTGCTGGCAACGCTCTGGCCGCGGATGTTGGGCAGGCGGCGTCGAGCACCGACTGGCCGCAGTGGCTGGGGCCGGAGCGCAATGGTGTGGCGGCGGCGTCACCCAAACTGCTCGATGCCTGGCCGACGAATGGGCCCTCGCAACTCTGGCAGAGTGAGCCGCTCGGCCCTGCCGGGCAGGATGGATATGGTAGCGTGGTCGTGGCCGATGGCCGGGCTTATGTTTTCGTCAACGCCAAGTTACCGGTCAATCAGGGGGTTCCGCAGGACTTCCTGGACGCGTGGGGTTGGTGCGAGGGGGTGCCATCCAATCTGGCGGCCCGCATCGAGGTGGCCCTCGCCAGTGAAAAGCGTCAGAAGACTCCCGGCGGCATCAAGTGGAACTTCGATGAGAGGGATCGCCTGCCCACCGTCGTCGAGTCGCCGGAGCTGAACAAGTTCATCGACGATTTTCTCGCGACCCTTGACGCCGAAACGGTCAAGACTTTCGGCGACCACATCCGCCGGCGCCTGAAGGTCGGGGCGTTCAACTGGCAGACCATGACCAATCTGGGGGCCTGGAAAGGGAAGCCGATCCCCAGCGAAGAAATCTTCCGCAAGTTGTTCCTGGACATTTCAGGCCACTCGGCGCAGACCTGCACCATCACGGCGGAGGCCAACCTGTTGTTCGGCCGTCGGGATGTGATTGTGTGTTTTGACGCCGCCACCGGCCGCCAACTCTGGCGGCGTGAGTATCCCGGCGCCTCGGACGCCGACTCACTCTCTGCTACCTGGGGTGCCTCCGGCACGCCGTCGGTGGAGGGGGGAAAGGTGTACGTCTCCGGGAGCGCCGGGGTGTATTGCCTCGCCGCCGGGGATGGCGCGGAGATCTGGAAGGCGAAGAGCGACTTTAACCACTCGTCGCCTCTGGTCGCCGACGGCCGGGTCGTGTTCATGGACCGCGTGGTGCTGATCGCCCGCGATGCCGCCACCGGGCAACTGCTCTGGCGTCAGGAGAAGGTGAAGCAGGATCACCGCTGGTGGGGGATGAGCCGTTCGGTCGCGCTCTGGCGCCACGAAGGGAAGAGTTACCTCATTGGCTCCGGCGGTCCCGGCCTCTGGTGCGTGGAGCCGGAAAAGGGCGAGGTGGTCTGGATCCGGCCCGGCGAAGGCGGCGGCATCGTGCGCTCGACGCCGATCATCGCCGGGGACGTGGCCGTGGTAACCACGGATGACAAGGTGCATGCCTTCCGCCTTGCCCCGGACAAGGCCGAGTTACTGTGGAGTACTACGCCCGGCGGGGATCGTGGGGGAAGCGCGCTGGTGGTTGGGGATTATGTGTATAACGGAGGCAACCACCTGGGGGGCCTGCAGTGCCTGGATCTCAAGACCGGCACGGTGAGGTGGAAGCAGTTGATGACCGCCACGGAAGGCGTGACGCCGGTGTTGGCGGACGGAAAGATCTTTTTCAATACCGGTGACCGCGGGGTGATCATGCTCCGCGCCTCGCCTGAAAAATACGAACTGCTCGGCAACCTGGCGCACGGTCCGGTGACGATCTGCACCACGCCCGCTGTGGCCGGTGGCCGGCTCTATCTGCGCCAGAAGACCCGCCTCGCCTGCTATGATGTAGCGGCGCCGTAAGAGAAATAGTCATGATGAAACCAGGGATTCTCACAGCCTGTATCGCGGCCATGGTGACCCTCGCCGTCTGGCCGGGGTCCGCGCAGGGCGAGAGCGCCGCCGTGCCTCGGCCGGTAGTGGCGCTGCCGTCCTTCGGCGAGCCGCGGATCGACGGCGCCATCGGACGACTGGCCGGGATGACCGAACTGGCGGTGGTCCAGGCGGAGCGTTTGACGGCCCTGGCGGCAAGGAAGCAGGAGGCCGGCGAGACGGAAACGGAGAAACGCGAGCGCCTGTATTGGGGTGTGATGGAACTCCTGTATTCGGACCAGGTCGAGCCGTTCCAGCGTGCGTACGAGCAAGGCCTGCCCCGCGACGAGGCCGAGGTCCGGCGGTTGGCGCGCGAGCGGATGCATACGCTTTTGGGACGGATGGAGGTGTCATCTGTCCTGCAATGGCGTGTGCTGAGCGCCCTGATCGAGTGCTACCGCGTGGACTATCCAAGCGTGGTCGCGTTGGATGAAACGCACAAGGCGGAAACGCCGGAGGCCCCGGCGGAGAAGGACGATCGCAACAAGAGGGAAGCCCTCCTCGCGCCGCTCCGGGCCAAGACCTACTCCGTCGCTCGTACGTTGCTCACGCCCGAGAAACAGAAGTTGATGGATGACGAATGGAAGCGGCGGCAAGAGCGGAGAATCAGCCTGACCCAGAAGGACCTGGCCCCGGAATTCGCTCCGCGCACGGATGAACAAAGGCAGAAGGCAGAGGCCGCCACCGCAGCGTTTCGGACCGCTGCCAAGGACTTGGATCTCGAGTCCCCCGAATACGGCGCCTGTGTGGATCGGTTCCGCCGGGAACTAGACGGTGCTTTGAATGCCGTTAACGATGCCAGTCGCCAGCCTGCGGGTGCTACAAAGGGGACGCCATGACCCCTGAACCGATTCGATGGAAAGTTCCTTGCGTCATCGACGCGCATACGCACTACAGCGGCCGGGAGCCGCTCGCGCATTATCTCGACAATCTGGCGCTGTGTGGTCATGACCAGGGTGTGCTCCTGACGTGTCATGGCGTTCCACAAGAAAACGCCGGTGCGTTTACCTACGAGCATGCCCCCCTGTTTCGAACGCCGCCGAACGCCAACCGTTTCCATCTCTTTGGCGGACTATCGCACGACGTGGGGCAGGTGGCGCGGGGCGACGGCCGCTATCTGGCGCCGCAGGTCGGCGCCCTGCGCGCTACCGGATTCGCCGGCATCAAGATGATGGAGGGTGCGCCTTACTACAAGAAGGACCTGCCGCACGCGCTCGACCACGCGTACTTCCGGCCATTCTGGGAGGCGGCCGAGGCGGCCGGCATGCCGATCACGATGCACCTGGCCAATCCGATCGACTACTGGCAGCGCGACGACATGGCCGCCACCCACCGCGACGCCGCGCCGCAGGAGGAGTATTTCCGGCAGGCCGAGGCGGTGCTGGCCGTGCATCCGCGGTTGCGCATCACATTCGCGCACTTCATGTTCATGGGGCCGGCGCTCGAGCGGCTGGGGCGGCTGTTCGCTCTTTATCCCGAAATGCGGGTGGATTTGGCGCCGGGGAACGAATACCTGTATTACCTGTCCGACAATCCGGTGGCCGCGCGACGGTTTTTCATCCAGTGGCAGGATAGGATTCTGTATGGCACGGATGTGTCCGACTCCAACTCGCTGACGCTGGCGCGGGCCAAGGCCGAGCAGGTGCGCTTGTTCCTGGAAATGGACGGCGCCTATCAGAACCCCTACGCCGCCGCCCTGGGCAAACTGGAGATGGCTGGTTCGAATGGGCGTGTCGAGTTGCGGGGCCTCAACCTGCCGGTGCCCGTGCTGGACAAGATCCTCTGTGGCAATGTGCGAACGTGGCTCGGTAGACAGGAATTCAAGGAGTCAGAATGAGAGACCTTGCGAATTCCAACACCTCCCTCTATCGGGAGCGCTTTGCGCGGACATTGGCACATCAGCCAGTGGATCGTCCGCCCATGGATCTGGCGTCAACCGACATGACACAAATTGAGGGCGGTCCGCGCCGGCTTGCCCATGGTCTGGGGCTTATGCTCTCGCCATCGGCCTCGGACGCGGAGGCCGATGAGGCCGTTTTGCGCGCCCTTGACACCGATATCCGCGGTGTTGGCGGTCTTCTGTTCCCGGTATCCCCGCTGGCCAGGCGGATCTCGCCGGAAGAGGTGGTTAACTGCTGGGGGATCACGTCGCGCTGGAACGGGCATCACTACGAAATGGTTGAGCATCCGCTTGTGGGCAAGTCCATCGACGACCTGACCCGCTTTCCCTGGCCTGATCCGGAGGCACTGTCAGGGGACGCCATGGCCGGTCTCGCGCAACGGGCGCAATTCCTGAACGAGGAAACGCCCTACGTTGTTTGTGGGCGGCATCCGTATTACGGGGTCATGGAGTTGGGGTGCTGGATGTGCGGGTTCGATGATTTCCTTTACCGGATGGCGGCTGAGCCCGAATTCGTGCACCGGTTTTTCGGGATCATTGCCGGCTACCAGAAGCGGGTGGATGAGGTCTACTATGGCGCCATTGGCCGGCACATCCATTTCACGACCAGCGGCGACGATTTCGGAACGCAGATCGCGCCGTTCATCTCCCCCGCCATGTTTCATGATCTGGTCCGGCCTTATCTTGAGGAGCGGATCCGGCATATCCGACTTTTTACCGATGCCGCGTTCTTCCATCACTCCTGTGGTGCGATTGCGCCGCTCATACCGGATCTCATCGACGCGGGTGTGACGATTCTCAACCCGATCCAGCCGCGGGCGGCCGGCATGGAACCGGAGCGGCTCAAAAAGGATTTCGGCAGCCGGCTGACCTTTTATGGCGGCGTGGACACGCAGGAACTCCTGCCGAACGGCACCCCGGAGCAGGTTGCGGCGGAAACCCGGAAGCTGATCCGGGTAATGGGTTCGGATGGAGGCTACATTCTTTCCGCAGCGCACACCTTCCAGGAGGATGTGCCGGTGGCGAATATCATTGCCATGTACAGGGCCGGAAAGAATTTTGATGTGGAGTGCGACAAGGACGGACTAAAACTGGAGAAAACATGAAACTCGGAAGCGTGATGGCGGGAGTGGTGCTTGGAATGGTGACGACCTGGGTGGGGGCGGCGGAGACGCCGGGAACGGCACCGGAGGCCAGCCTGGTCTGCAAGATCAAGGTGTTGCCGGACAAGGCCCCGGACTGTTCAAGTTTGAAGTCGATCGTGGAAACCGTCACCCGCGACTGCAAAAACAATGACGAGAAGATGATGGCCATCGATAACTTCATGCGGATCAGCCACTATCATCGGCAATATCCGCCGTCGGGTCCGGCGTTGCTGTGGTTCAACAACTACGGCTGGTCTCTGTGCGGCGGATTGGCGGGCCTGCAATCCTCGCTCTACAGCCAGATTCCCGGCTGGGGCTGGCGTCATATCGCCTGGCCCGGACACAACATGTCCGAGGCCTTCTACGATGGCTCGTGGCACTGGGTGGACTGTTTTTTGAAATTCCACGCGTGGCGGCCTGACCCGAAGGCACCCAATGGCCGGACCATTGCCAGCCAGGACGACCTGGCGGCCAATCCGGATCTCGTCAACGAGGCGGTGATGCTGGACCCGGTTTCGAAGGTTGCCTTCGACAAGAACGATCGCCGGGAGATGATCAAGGGCCAACTCAACTGGACCGCCCCCGTGTTATTGACCTGCGGCGATGAGTTGGATGGGATCATGGGCGGCGTGAACAGCCGCCGCATTGACGGAGAAAACGCGCCGAATGACGGCTGGAAGCCCGAGGCCTATTCGGCGGAGATCAACCTTCTCCCCGGGTTCTCCCTGGAGAATACCTGGGACGCGCTGGCCACGCCTGAGGAGAGCTGGCCGGTCAAGGACGGGCAGACGGCGGGGCATACCTGCCCGAAAAACAGGGACCTCCGGAATGATCCGGCAGCCGGCCCGGTCCTGGAGCCGTACTTCAAGCGCAGCCGCAGTTACGGCAATGGCCGCGTGGTGTTCGCCCCCGATTTCGGCAATGCGGAGATTTTGAAATCGTTTGCGGCCGTCGAGAACGTGAAGGTGGAGGGCGGCGCCCTGGTGCCAAATGATCCGGCCGCTCCCGCAAGCGTGACCGTGCGTATGGAGTCGCCGTATGTCATGGTGAAAATCAACGGATCCATCGCCGGTGACGAGGTGTCCGTAGCGGGCCTCAAGTTGGAGAACGGTGTTTTCACGATGCCTGTGCCCGGCTTTTCGCAGAGCAAGCAGCAGGTGAAGATCGACATCCGGAAGCGCCTGACGGCATTGCGCGTCGAGGCGATTGTCATGAACAACCCGGGCGCCCTCCCGTTCCTTTCGCCCGGCAAGAACGCGGTAACGGTTTCGGTCGCGGATCCCAAGGCGCTGGGATCGAACAAACTGGTTGTGACGTACGCTTACCAGCCGGGGTACAGGACCAAGACGTTCGAGCAGTTGTTCGATGAAGGGAAGAACCTGTTCTCCCAGGATAACGCCTCCTGGTCCGAGGCGCCCACCGTGGTGCAGAAGACCTTCGCCGCCGGGGACTTGCCGGCCACCTTTGAAATCAACGTTCCGACGCCCAAGGGCAAGTACCCCGTGTATCCGCGCATGCTGTTCGTGCGGCGCGAGGTGGTGCCGGTCAATGCCCAGCCACTGCCTCTCCCGCCGAACGCGGAGGCGCCGAAAAGCGGCTCGGGTTATGAACTCGCCACCCTGCCGAATCCTTTCCTGATCGGCGCGCAACCGCCGGCCGGGCATGTGGAACCGGCGCGGACAACGAACGTTGTGGCCACCCTGGGCGCCAGCCACGCGGTGTGTATTACGGGCGAGACGGCGGCCAATCACTTCATCCGCTGGCCGCCGGACAACAAGGCCGAAACGTGGATCATGCTGGTGGGTGGGGAGATCAAGGGACTGCCGGATAGCAAGGAGATTGCCAAGGCCACGCTCGCGATTCCCGTGGTGCGCGGCAAGCCCAAGGCCGCGACACGCGTCTGCGTGGTGAAACTGAAGGCGCCGTTTGAAGCCGGCAAGCCCTGCGATTTCGCGAATCTCGGCGAGACGATCGGCACCGTGATTGTGCCGCGCCAGGACGGACCGGACTACAATCCGCCCAAGTTGTTCCGTGCGGATATCACCCCATACGTCAAGCAACTGGCCCGGGGCGAGGTCAAGTTCAGCGGGTTGGCTATCCGGGTCCAGCAGGACCGAGGCGTGGATGAGGGGTATCTGATCCGGATCGACATGCCCGACGCGGCCCGGTTGCCGCTGGAAATCGAGACACTGGTGAAGACGCCGTAATGGAACTGCAGCGCGCCGTTGTGCGGGGCGGGCCTGCCGCGGGACTTGCGCTGCTGCGCCGCACAGCGGCGCACTACAGGAGAACGGGCAAGGGGATGCGGCAGGCTGTAGCGCGCCGCTGCGCGGCGCGGTGCGCAGGGAGCGAACATGGCGGGAGACAAACTGTGGCGCGCCGCCGCGCGGCGCGGAGATCATGGAACATGGGTCGGAGCAGCTGTGAAAGCAACACTTGATCCGTTGAACTCTTCGCATAAACACGGACGGTGTCTGACTCCTGACTCCTGAATTCTGACTCCTGCGTACATGAGGACATTCACATGACCGACGGAAATAATGAAGTGCGCATCCTGCGCGATTTGGTGAAACGCTACCGCGATTGTTGTCATCGGCCCGGGCAGGAGGAACTCCGCGGGCTCTGGCGCCGGCATAACTCGCTGAAACCCACCCGTCCGCTGGTGACGGTGTTTGCCAGCGGGAACCTGGCCTGGAAGGAGTTCCCGGAGTCCGTCAACCGCTGCTCCGACCCGCTTTTCGTCGCCTACGAATCGTGGTATCAAAAACTGCTTTGGGTGGCCTCTCTCGCGGACGACTCCATTTTCGACCCGTTCATCGGCGTGCATGCGGAGCGTGTGCTGCCGCCCGGCGGGCACTGGGGTGTCAGTACAGGTTCGACCGCGTATTCGGCCGAGGGTGGCCGCAACATGTACCACGATGTCCCGATCAAAACGCGCGCGGACATGCAAAAGCTGGTGAGGCCGCGCCACCTCATCGACGAAGAGAAGACCCGGGTGAAAATCGCCCGTATGCAGGATGCCGTGGGCGACATCCTGCCGGTGGTTCCGAACCGTGCGCCGGCCTGGATGGGCTTTGCGGGCGATCTCTCCACCGATCTGGCCCTGTTGATCGGGCTGGAGCAGATGATGATGCTCATGTGCGAGGATCCGGAATGGCTGCACGAGATCCTGGCGTTCATGCGCGACGGCGTCCTCGGCACACATGACGCGGCGGAGGCCGCAGGGGACTTCAGTTACTTCAACAGCAGCAATCAGGCCATGGCGTTCTCCGAGGAGCTGCCCGACCCGGCGCCCGGCCGCGCCAACCGGAAGGACCTCTGGGGGTACTTCGCGGCCCAGGAGTTCACCGGGGTCTCGCCCGACATGCACGAGATGTTTCTGCTGAAATATCAGTTGCCGATCATGCGGCCGTTCGGGCTGGTGGCGTACGGCTGCTGCGAAGACCTGACCCGCAAGATCGACATGCTGAGGCAGGTCCCGAACCTGCGTCGCATTGCCGTGACGCCTGTGGCGGACGTGGCCCGCAGCGCGGAACAAATCAAGCGGGATTATGTGCTCTCCTGGCGTCCCAATCCCGCGGATGTGTGCTGCAACTTCGACGAGGCGCGAGTGCGGCGCATCATCCGGGACGGGCTGGCGGCCACCCGGGATTGCTACGTTGACATCGCGTTGAAGGATATCAGCACGGTTCAGAATGAACCCGCGCGGATTTCCCGCTGGGTCCGGATTGTCCGCGAGGAGATCGAAAGGGGTGGTTCTTGATGAAAAGCAAGCATCCGCACTTCACACCGCCCGGTCCGGAAATCAACCAGCGCGCCGACGCGATTCTTTGCCTGATGTCGCTTGAGGAAAAGATCGCCCTGCTTGGCGGCCAGCCGAAGCCAAAGGTGGACGGCGACACCTTCGGCAACGCCAGGGTCGGCATCCCGACTCTCAAGTTGGCCGATGCGTCGCTCGGCATTCACTGGTGGGGGGCGCGCACGACGACCTATCCGGCCACGATCGCACTGGCTGCGGCCTGGGATCGTGACCTGGCCTACCGGATGGGCGCGGCAATCGGACGCGATTGCCAGGCGCGCGGGATTCACATCCTGCTCGGCCCCGGCATGAACATCTACCGCTCGCCGCTGTGCGGCCGCAACTTCGAATATCTCGGCGAGGATCCCTATCTTGCCGCCGAGAGCGCGGTTGGCTATGTCCGCGGCCTTCAGGATCAGGGCGTCTGCGCCACGGTGAAGCACTACGCCGTGAACTACCAGGAGTGGGACCGGCATCATGTGAGCTCCGACCTTGATGAGCGCACCCTGCGCGAAGTTTACCTTCCCGCCTTCCGTGCGGTTATCGAGGAGGCCGGTGCCGGTGCCGTGATGACCGCCTACAACCTGGTCAACGGCGTGCACGCCTCGGAGCACGAATTCCTGATCCGGCAGGTGCTGAAGGGGGAGTGGGGGTTCCAGGGGCTGGTCATGAGCGACTGGATCTCGACCTACAGCACGGTCAACGCCGCCAACGCCGGTCTCGACATGGAAATGCCGACCACGAAGTGGATGACCTGCGAACACCTCTTGCCGGCCGTGCAGAACGGGCTGGTGGATGAGACCGTGATCACCGACAAGGTGCGCCGTCTGCTGCGGCTGATGCTTTGCTTTGGCTGGATTGATCGCCCGCAGGAGGATACCACCATCCCGCAGGAGGATGAGCAGACAGCGGCGGTCTCGCTGGAAGTGGCCCGGCGCGGTTGCGTGCTGCTGAAGAACGAGGGCGACTTGCTTCCGCTCGATCCCACCGGCACCGGGACGCTGGCGGTCATCGGGCCTTACGCAGAACACACGCCGGTCAATGGCGGCGGCTCCGCGTACAATCCCCCCTGGCGCACGGTCAGCATCCTGGAGGGGCTGCGCCGCCAGTTTGGCGCCGCGCGCGTGCAACACTGCGCCGGGGTTATGCCCGAGAACAGCGCGTCCGCTTTCGCGGCGTCGCGTTACGAGACGCCGGATGGACAGACGGGGTTGCGGGCGGAATACTTCAATAACCTGAACTGGAGTGGTGCGCCTGTCCTGACGCGGATCGAACTGCGGCTGGAGCAGCGCTGGGGTCACGGCGCCATCGCCGAAGGCGTGAATGCCGCTGGATTTTCAGTGCGCTGGACCGGCGTGTTGCGCCCGGAACGGTCTGGAACACACCTCGTCTACCAGTTCTCGATAGCGCCATTCCGTGTCCGGATTGACGGGCAGGTCGTGTTCGATCTCCTGGAGGGCGCGGACCTCAAGCCGCCGCGGGTCGCGTTGACCCTGGAAGCGGGCAAGGCCTATTCGATCGAGGTGTGGTACCAGCACCGGCGCGACTCCAACGCCATTGCGGTGGGCTGGGAGTTCGGTGATGCCGTGGCGGAGCGACGCGCGGCCGTCGAGCTGGCGCGGCGCAGCGATGTGGTGGTCTTTTGCGGCGGGCATTCGAACCAGACCGAAGGGGAAGGCGCGGACCGGGATTTCGCCATGCCCTCCGAGCAGGAAGAATTGCTGCTGGCGTTGACGGAGGAGAACCCCCGCGTCATTGCCATCATCACCGCCGGCGGCAACATCGACATGCGCCGGTGGATCGACCGCGTGCCCGCCCTGCTGTATGCCTGGTATCCCGGGCAGGAGGGCGGCACCGCCATCGCCGAGATCCTGGCCGGCAAGGTGAATCCCTCCGGCAAACTGCCGGCCACTTTCGAACGGTGTTTGGAGGAGCGTTCGTCGTTCCCGTGCTATCACGATGCCGATGGCGACAAGCGTGTCACGCTCACGGACGGCGTGTTCACCGGCTATCGGCATCATGACCGCAACGGTGTGCCGCCCCGGTTCCCGTTCGGCTTCGGCCTGAGCTACACCACGTTTGCGTACGAGAACCTGCGGCTCGAGCCGGTCATGAAGCGGGGAAGGACGCTGAAGGTCCGGTTTGACGTGGTCAACACCGGCAAGCGCGCCGGCACCGAGGTGGCGCAAATGTACCTCTCGGATGTCGAGGCTTCCGTGCCGCGACCGGTGAAGGAACTCAAGGGGTTCGCGACGGTGACGCTGAAACCCGGCCAGCGCAAGACCGTGACGCTCGCCCTGAAGCCGCGACACCTGGAGTTCTTTGATCCGTGTCGTCGCCAGTGGGTGGCTGAGCCGGGCGAGTTCAGCGTGCGGATCGGCGCTTCCGCTGCGGACATCCGGTTGACTGGGACGTTCAACTACAGGTCATCCTGAAAGGAGTGATTGCGATGAGTATTCATGGACAGAAGATGTGGTTGGCGGGCGCTTGCCTGGTGGCGGCCACAGTTGCGACCGCCGCGGACTGGCCGCAGTTCACAGGGCCTCATGGCGACAATACGACGGTCACGCCGACATTGGCGGACGCGTGGCCGACTGGCGGGCCGCTGTTGGTCTGGACGACCAACGTTGAGGACGCCGTGAACGGCAAGACGTTCAGGGACGTGCCGGGCTGGTTTGCCAGCCCCGTGGTGGCCGGGGGCCGTGTGTTCGTGATCGGGCGACGCTATGAGTTGTCCGACGACCCGGCGTCGAAACAGTTCCAGAGCACGCCCGACGTGTTGCGCTGCATGAACGCGGCCGACGGGAAGCAACTGTGGCAACGTGATATCCCGGTGCGGGGCGCGATCAATCCGCGGCACCGCCAGGGAGAGTACTTCAGGAGTTGCTGGATTACGCCCACGGTGGATGGCGACCGGCTCTATGTGCGCGGGAGCAATGGCGAGGTGTTTTGCCTGAACGTCAAGGATGGCAGCGTGGTCTGGCACTGGCCCGAAGCGGACGCCGACGCCGCCAAACTTGACCAGCAGGGGTACTGGGTGGCCGCACCGGGTGTCATTGCCGAGGGGCTGTTCATCTGCAATGAGATTGGCGGCGGGAACTCCCGGATGATCGCGCTGGACAAACTCACCGGCGCGTTTCGCTGGCGCGGCAAAGATACGCCGGACTGGGGCTGGTCGGCCAGCGGGATCGTGCCAATGACACTGGGCGGTCGCACGGTGATCCTGACGAGCGATATCGCCGTGGACGCGAAGACGGGCGAGGATCTGATCCAGCGCATCGCGCCCGATGGAAAGCCCCGGCGAACATGGGAACCCGGGAAGATCGAATGGGTGTCGGTGGCACACGGCAACCGGTTGCTCACCGGCTTGACCCGGGAGGTGCAGGTAACGGGTGCAGCCGGCGACACGAAGAAGGAGCAACGCAATGGGGTGATGCTGGCGGAGTTTTCGTTTGGCACGAACGGGCTGCTCGTCGTGCGGAGCGTCTGGGAGCACCTGGAGCAGGGCGCCGCAGGCGGCGGCAATGCCAAGGCCTATGGCGGACCGGTGCTGGCGGGTGACTATGCGTATGTCTTCGTCGGGCAGGACACCGTGAATTCGCTGCTCTGCCTGCGCCTGGCCGATGGCGCCGAGCAGTGGCGCGTGAAACTCAAGCACAGCCTTGGATACGCGAATGTCGCGGCGGCCGACGGCAAAATTTACTACCAGTGGCATGGGCAACTATCCATGGTGGCTTTGGACCCCAAGGGGTATCGCGAACTGGATTCGGCCAAAGTAGCGGGGGAAGGGATGTCCTCCGTGGCGATTGCCGGCACGCGGCTTTATCTGCGTGACGACGCCGGGAAAGTCCTGTGCCTGGAACTCGGGAAATGATGGCGGCGCACCTGGAACGAGCAAGGCCGGTGACCGGCGCGGAACTGCCGCAAGGTTTGCGCTGCCGCGGCTCACAGGGCCGCGCTACAGGAACTATGGAAGCGGTTCAATGAAGCCAGACAAGTTGCGTGTAGCCGTTGTGGGCCTCGGATTCGGTGCCGAGTTTGTGCCGATCTACCTGGATCACCCGGATGTGGCGTCCGTGGCGATCTG
Organism: bacterium; assembly: GCA_037144015.1. Classification (GTDB taxonomy): domain Bacteria; phylum Verrucomicrobiota; class Kiritimatiellia; order RFP12; family CAIWXQ01; genus CAIWXQ01. Next base: position 28,509 of record JBAWXQ010000004.1, on the reverse strand, counting down.
TGATGCCAATCCGGAAAGACTGAAGAAGGTGGCTGGCCAGTTCGGCATTGCGCGGCAATTCCACGACGTGGAGGAACTGGTCCGGTCGGACGAATTCGATGCCGTGCACCTGATCTCGGGCATTCCGGACCATGCGCGGCAGACGATCGCCGTGCTGAAGTCCGGCAAGCATTGCGCCTGCACCGTGCCCATGGCGACCAGCCTCGCCGACATCCGGGCGATTATTGCGGCGACGCGCGAATCGCGGCGCACCTACATGATGATGGAGACGACGGTTTACACTCGGCAGTTTCTCTATGCGATGGAGTTGCGTGATATGAACGAATTCGGCCGCATCCAACTCCTGCGCGGGGCGCACTACCAGGACATGGAGGGCTGGCCGCCGTACTGGGCCGGGTTGCCGCCCATGTGGTATGCCACGCATGCCGTCAGCCCGCTTCTCGCCCTGGCGAAAACTCGCGCCGCCACAGTCCGGTGTCTCGGATCCGGCGAGATGCGGGAGGAACTGCGGAAGCCGTACGGCAATCCTTATCCGGTCGAGACCGCGATCTTCCAACTCGCGACGCCCGGTATCTGCGCCGAGGTGACGCGGTCGCTTTTCCATTGTGCGCGGCCCTACATGGAGAGTTTCTCGGTCTATGGCGAGAATGCCTGTTACGAATGGCAGATGGAGAACGAGAACCCGATGCTGTTCCGAATGAGCCCGACTGAGCCCGGCAAAACACGGACCCAGACCGTGGAGCGCCCGGAGCCCCCGGACCGGGCCGACAAACTGCCGCCCTCGGTCGGCCGGTACACCAAGCGATTCGTGTATGGCGAGGATGACAAGCATCTCTCCTTCAAGCAGGGCGGCGGGCACCACGGCTCGCATCCGCACATGGTTCACGAGTTCGTCCGAAGCATTGTCGAACAAAGGGAGCCCTGGATCAACGCCATCACGGCGGCGAACTGGACCGCCGCGGGCCTCTGCGCGCATGAATCGGCGATGGCGGGCGGCAAGGAAGTGGTCGTGCCGGAGTTCGGGTGAAGGGGACCATGACCAACAAGGAAAACGCGTTACGCATCATCAGGTTCGACCACCCCGAGCGGGTGGCGGGCGGCTGCCCGACGCATGGCGTCGGATACCGCGGCTGTAATCACGAGGGGTATGAAGGCGGCGGCCACCATCTTCCCGTCGGGTCCGTCTGGACCGATATCTGGGGCACCGAGTGGCATCGCGAACATGACGACGTGATGGGGTTCCCGCGCGGCAATCCGCTGGCCGACCTGCCGGAGGCCCTGAAACGCTATGCCTGGCCCAACCCGGACGACGAACGGATCATCGGCCCGATCTACGAAAAGGCCAAGAGTTGGAACAAGGAGGAGGCCTTCCTGAACGGTCCCCATCGCGATACGTTGTGGGAGAGGTGCTATATGCTGGTGGGGATGGAGGACGCCATGTGCTTCTTTCATACCGAGCCGGAGGCGATGCGCGAGGTCCTGCACCGGATCATGGATTTCCAGTTGGGAATCGCGCGGCATTACCTCAATGTGGGCGTCGAGATGGTCAACATGTCCGACGATCTTGGCACGCAGTGCGGCCTGTTGCTGTCCCCCGATCTGATGAACGACTTCCTGGTGCCCGAGTATCGCCGCCTCTTCGCCCTGTACAAGCCCCGCAAGGTGCTGGTCAACTTCCACAGTTGCGGCCACATCGAACCGGTGCTGGACCTGTTCATGGATCTGGGCGTGGACATCCTGAACCCGCTCCAGGTCACCTCCAACGATCTGGCTGCGGTGCGCCGCAAGACCGCCGGGAGCATGGCCCTGCAGGGCGGCATTGCCTCGGGGCGGATTGCCGCCGGGCCGCCGGAAGCGATTCGCGAGGAAGTCCGGCGCCGGATCTGGGAACTGGGCCGCGACGGCGGCTACTTCTGCGGTCCGGATCAATGGATGCCCTGTCCGGAGGCGCATGTAGAGGCGTTGAAGCAGGCGGTGGAGGAATACGGGCGGTATCCGTTGCAGGAACAGGGGATGGAACACCAGGTATGAGTACAGTAAAAGAGTCCGCCGGGCAGAAGGTGGAAGCCGTGGGGCTTGGTAAATACGACGAAGCGATGCGGGCGCAGGCGGCGCCAGCTTTCGAATATCAATGGCATGACCCCCGGTGCGCCCCGATGCAGATTGCCGGCCTGGCGTGGTTTTCCCGCGAGGGGCTGCTGCGCCGCCTGCCCGCCAAGCCCACCCACAAACTGCCTGAAGCCGTGGAGAATCTGGCGGATCAGGTGCCGGGGGCGCAGATCCGTTTCCGTAGCAATACGCGACTGGTGGCGGTGCGGGTGAAATTGCGTGGTGTGGCCAGCAATGCGGCCATTCCAGCCACCGGCCAGTGCGGGTTCGATTTGTATGTCGGCCCGGCGGGCGACCAGCGTTTCATGAGCGTCACCAAGTACGACCACACCCGCAGTGAGTATGAGAATCTGCTGTTTGAGCGCATGCGCCTGCCGCCGCGCCGGCTCGACTTCGCGCTGAACTTCCCGCTGGGTATGGCGATCGAGGATGTCCAGGTGGGGTTGGAAACCGGCGCCCGGGTGGAGCCGCCCGCCCCGTTTGCCTTGGAGCGGCCGGTGGTGATCTACGGCACCTCGATCACGCACGGGGCGTGCGCCTCGCGTCCGGGCATGGCCTATCCCAGCATTCTCGGCCGCCGCTTGAACGTGGACGTGGTCAACCTGGGGTTCGGCGGCAGCGGCAAGGGCGAACCGGAAGTGGCCCGCACCATCGCCGATATTCCCCGCCCGGCATGCCTTGTGCTGGATTACGAGGCCAACACCAGCGGGCTGGAACACCTGCGGCAAACGCTCCCTGCGTTCATCGCCATCCTGCGGGCGGCCCATCCGACCGTGCCGATCCTGGTGGCAACGAAAATCCCCTCTTCCCACGAGAACTTCAACGACACGCAGCCCGAGCGCCTGCGTTGCCGCGACTACCAGAAGAACGTCGTGGACGACCTGCGCCAGCGCGGCGACCAGCACATTCATTTCCTGGACGTGGGGGCCTTGCTGGGCAGCGACTTTGCCGAGGGAACCGTTGACGGCATCCATCCCACGACGCTCGGTTTCAAACTGATGGCCGATGTGTTCGAGCCTTGTTTGCGTGCGTTGCTGTTTCCCCAAAAGATAGCGGACGGAATGCCATGATGATGAGCCTGCAATACGAAGAACGGAAAGAGGCGTTCTACGCTGGGATGTTCCATCTCCAGATGGGCTACCTTCATCAACGTCTCTGCCGCGAGCCTTGGTGGGGGATGGACTACGGATTCGCGAATTTCACGATGCTGAAAGTCATCGCCAAGTTCGCCGAGGGGCCGCGATATGATCTGGACGACCTCCCGTGGCGCAAGACGCTGGCCGGGTGCTGGGACGTGCTGATGCGATGCCAGGCACCCGCGGAGCGGACTGTGTTCGTCGAGGAGCTCTGGCGCCGATTTGGCGAACGCTGGCTACGGGCCTACCCCTGCTTCGAGTCCAGCCTTTCCCAGCGCCCCGACTACTTCGGGTGTTTCCGCTACGAGCATGACTCCGGCGACAATTCGATCATCCTGCATTTCCAGAACAAGGAGGAGCCGCTTTCGCCACTGGCGGATCCAGGCAAACGCCGAGGCGACCTCCGGCGAATTGTCCAGGACGTGGAGGCAAGGCAGCTTTCTGTCGTCCGCGTGCGCTTCGATACGTGGATGAACAATCTGAAGGCAGTTCAGTCTTTGTTCCCTGAAAGTTTTGTGCGATCCTTAGCCTCCGCGGAAGAGTTTCCCAAGGGGTATGGCTGGTGGGGGCAGTTTGTCACCCGGGAGGGAGGCCTCCATTCGCGCCGGGCGGAACTGCTCATGACGCAGGGACGTTTCGAGTTTGCGCGTCTCGATGGGTATTGTCCCTGGGCGGATTTCAGGACGAATCTGCTGGCGTGATAGCACAGTCAAACGGATGGCGAGGAACAAGATGAAGCATTACGAAGAGCAGGTCTATGCCGGTGTGCTGGGGAAGGTGATTGGCGTCTACATGGGGCGCCCGTTCGAAGGCTGGCACAAGACGCAACTGGAGGCGAAATGGGGGACCGTCAGCGGCTACGTGAACGAGGACGTGAACAAGGCGCTGGTGGTCGCCGATGACGACATTTCCGGGACCCTCACATTCATCCGGGCTCTTGAGGATTCCGGCCTCTACAAGGACACGCCTGAGGCGTTTTTCGGCGACACCTGGCTGAACTACATCGTGGAGAACAAGACGATCCTGTGGTGGGGCGGGCTGGGCTGTTCGACGGAGCACACCGCGTTTCTGCGCCTCAAGGAGGGGGTCAAATCGCCCGCGTCGGGTTCACGCGCCCTGAATGGGCGCACGGTCGCCGAGCAAATCGGCGCGCAGATCTTCATCGATGCCTTCGGCATGGTGGCGCCGGGCAGGCCGGAACTGGCGGCCGAACTGGCGCGCAAGGCGGCCCGTGTGTCCCACGACGGGGAAGCCGTGCAAGCGGCCGTCGTGGTGGCGGGAATGGTCAGCGCGGCATTCGTCGAGCCGCGCATGAGCCGGCTGCTCGATACCGGCCTGAACCTGATTCCCAAAGGGTGCCTGACCGCGCAGGTGCACCGCGATGTGCGCGCCTGGTGCCGCCAGGATGGCGACTGGCGCAAGACGTTCGACCGCATCGAGCGCAAGTATGGCTACCAGACGTACGGGGGGAACTGCCATGTGATTCCGAACCATGCGCTCATGGTCATGGCCTGGTGCTATGCCCCGGACGATTTTTACGAGTCACAACGGATCATCAATACCGCCGGGTGGGACACGGACTGCAATGCCGCGAATGTGGGCGCGGTCATGGGCATCAAGGTGGGCCTGGCGGGCATCAACGCGCGCTACGATTTCCAGGGGCCTTTCGCGGACCGGATTCTGCTGCCGACGGCGGAGGGCACGCGCAGCACCACCGACTGCCTGACCGAAGCCCTCCGCATCGCGCGGATCGGCCGCAAGGTCATGGGCTGGCAGGCCCTGGCCGCTCCCAAGGGCGGAGCCTGGCATCACTTCGAACTGCCGCGCGCCTTGCACGGGTACATGGCCGAAACCCAGCCCGCTCTTTGCCGCGGCACGGCGACGGTCGCCAACGTGGCCGATCCCTCACGGAGCGGCAAACGCGGGATGAGGATCCGCTTTGAAGTCGATGCGGTGCGCGTGGCGCGGGTGTCCACGCCGGTGCTGGCCCGTCCGGTGGAGGGCGGCTACAACGTCATGAGTACACCCAGGCTCTATTCCGGCATGACGGTGAAGTTGAGCGCTGCAACCGGAGCGACCTCAGGCCGGGCCACGGCGAGACTGTTTGTGCGCCACCTGACCGGTGAACAATTCACCGAGGCGGCGGTCGTGTACGGCGCTCCGGTGGAAGTGAGGTCGAGGAAGGCCCTCTCGCTCACGCTGACCGTGCCGGACACGAAGGGGCGGGCCGTACTGGATCTCGGGATCGAGATCGCCGCGGCGGAGGCTGCCGTCGGCGACGTGTTTGTGGACCGCGTCGAATTCAGCGGGAGGCCGCAAGTCAAGTTCCTGGACGCGCTTTCCCTGCATGGCTGGATCTCCAGTGCGGATCACACCCGGGGGGCTTTCTCGGACGACCGCGGAGCCATTACCTACGGCGGGAAGAACAAGGAGCGCGGAGTTCTGGTCACGGGAACCACCGATTGGAAAGACTACACGTTCGAGGCCCGGGTAAAGATCCACCTAACCGAGAAGGGCGGGATCCTTGTGCGATACCAGGGGCTGGAGCGCTATCTGGCGCTGGTCTGGAGCCGCGGGAACAACCTGCAACTGATCGAGCGCTACTATGGCGACACGGTACTCGATGAAGTGTCCTGCAAGTGGAAGTTGGACGAACTGCATACGCTCAAAGTGGTCTGCCGAGGCCGGAAGGTCACGGCGTATTGCGATGGCCGCAAGGTCATTGAGGGCACGGACCGCAGGCTCGGCTGTGGCGGCGCCGGGCTGCTTTTCGAGAAAGGCCTTGTGGGTTTCAACCGCATCCAGGTGCGCTGACCGGCGCCCTGATCAGCTTTAAGAACGAGGGAACAAATATGCGCACAACAATCTTGACCCTGGCCCTGGTGGCCGGATTCGGCCTGCCTCACGTTGCCGAGGCAAATGCGACCGCGGGAACGCCGTCGCTCATGACGATGACACTCGCGGAAACCCCGGAGTCGCAACTCGGGAAAGGCGCCTGGTCTGATCCTGCCGAGGCGGGCGGGGTCAGATGTCGCAAGGCGCTGGCCGGAAAGACCGGAGACGTCCTGATCCCCGCGTGGTGGAAAACGGGCGATTTGCGCCCTGCCGAGGGCGACATGTACATCATGGAAGTGAGATACCAGGATGTGCTCGCGAAGCCCGTCCAAGTTCTGGGGTTTGGCGGCGTTGGCTGGCGCTTTGGCAACTCGCCACTACACCGTATGGGCGGCGCCAACGACGGGCAGTGGAAAATCGCCTGCATACCGATCCCCTGGGACATGATCGCACGCATGGTCAGCGCGATCAATCCGGAGCAGAACAAGCCGTACATGACCCAGGTTTCCTTTGCGGCAGCGGCTGACCTGCCGATCGCCGCACTTTCCATTCGCAAAGCCGTCCCGGATGACGAGACCCGATTCTACGCCGAATGCCGCGCCCAGATTGCCGCGGATCAGGCGGAGCAGCGCTCCAAGACGCCGATGCCGGCCGCTAGGGAGGCGGCGCCGGCGGGCGCCGGCGCCCTGGCCGCCTACCCGTGGGAGCCGGGCTGCCGCCTGTTTGCTTACAATCCCGTGCCGCCCGGCGGCCTGGGCAAGCCGGTGAAGGTTCGGATGTGCCTGAACGAGTTTGAATCCGGGTCCTTCGGTGTGTTTGCCAATGGCGGGCTGCTGACGGGCGTGGACTATGAGGTCACGCCCCTGCAGAACGCTTCCGGCAACGTTCTGAAGGCGACGGTGGAGCGCCGCACCGCGGAGTACACGCTGCTGGACGGTCAATGGTCGCCCGTCCGCCTTTGGCCGGCCTATGCCGTAGATGTTCCGCCGGGCCGTTCGCACTGGTTCTACTTCACGATCGAGACCCGGCGGGGGGAAGCCCGGCCCGGCACCTACACGGGACAGATTCTGATCAACGCCAAGGAGGGCAAGACGGAATTGCCGCTCGAAGTGGAGGTGCTGCCGGTGGAGCTGTTGACGATTGACGAGGCCGGCGTCACCATGCTGGGCTGCTACGACAAGACCCCGCCACTGCATGACATCGCCTTCCAACGCCGCTACAACTACGGCGGCGCATTGCTCTGGTACACGCAATTCGCGCCGCCGGTGGCCATGAAGGACGGCAAGCTCGTCTTCGATTTCACCTTTCCCGACGATTGGATGAAGGGGGCGCGCAAGCGCGGCTTCACCAGCGCGGCCTGGTATCTCGGCGGCGATCCGTACCGCCTGCCGGGCTCGGCGAAAGTCATGGCCCACCTTGCCACCCTGGATGGCAAGATGACGCGCGAGGCGTGGTGCGCCGCGCAAAAGGGTCAGGACCACATCTTGCCGGAGACACGCGCCCTGTTCGTGGACTGGATGCGGCAGGTCAATCATCACGCCGTGGATAACGGCTGGCTGGAGCTCTTCCCCTCGCCGCACGACGAGCCGCAGAAATGGGCCTCGGCCGGTGCCTGGATCAAGCCGTTCTTCAAGGACGGGTGTGCCGCGATTCGCGAGGCGGACCCGCGCCTGCGCGTGTACGGCTGCATCCACCACGTGAAGGGGTGGCGCGGCATTCCGGACCTGTGGAGCATCTTTGTGGATGACATCGATGTTTACAACACCAACGCGATTAATGAGGACCAGGACGTGGGCAATAAGGTGCGGGCGGCCGGCAAGGCGTCGCTCGCCAAGGGGGGCAAGGACAAGCTGTTCTGGCAGTACACCGGCCTCGGTGGCGGCGTGCCGGAGTCGCAGCGCTTCGCCTTCGGTTTCTACTACGGTGCCTTCGGCGGGTCCGGTTGTACTGCATGGGCCTACAACTGGGACGACGCCTGGGATCTCTCGGGTCGCAAGGGCGACCTGGCCGTGACCGCCTGGCCGACGGTCTATCAGACCATTCCCTCGCCCTGGCTGGAGGCGCAGCGCGAGGGGCTGGACGACCGGCGGATCATAGCGACTTACCAAAACCGCTTTGCCGGCGACGCGGCGGCCATGAAGGTGCTGGTCAACATTTTCGAAGAGGTGAAAGGCAGCCGCTCCCAGCACAGCGGATCCAACACCGAGGCGGGATTCTTCGACTCGGTGGATGATACCGCCAAGTTGCTCCGGTGGCGCAATGCGTTGCTGGACCGGCAGGCTTCGGTGGTCGCGAAATAAGGAAGGAAGACCCATGGCAACTCTCATAAATGACGACAAGAAAGAATACCTGGCACGGGCGCTCAAGGCCGCTGATTGGTTCGTGAACTCGCAACTCGGGAGCTACAGACCCGACTGGAACGCCGACCGGGGCCGGTATCTGTACTACTACTACATTCCCGAGAAGAAGCACGTGCCGGGTATCAACTGGACGCACGGTCGCGGGTTGTTCGTCACGACCGAAGCCTACAAGATCACCCAGGATCTGCGTTATCTGGACTCGGCCAAGCTGGCGGCCAATTACCTGTACACCTGCATGGTGCTCGATCCGCACTACCCCGAAGTCAACGGCATGATCCGGGAGTTCTCGCCCGTGTTCCGCAGGGGCGGTCTGTTGGACGGAGCCCAGGCGGCCTCCGGCCTGCTGATGCTCGAACGGGTGACCGGCGACGCCGAGTACCTTCGCCTGGGCCGAGCCTTCTGCGACTTCCTGTTGCGCTGCTTCTCGCCCGTCAAAGGGTTTCCCAACTGGGGTTCGCTGGACGGCGTGGGGCCGGCCGCGCTTGAATACTCGGAGCCGCGCATGCAATGGACTGTGGCGCAGGCCATCGCCATTCCGCTTTGGCATCTCTACGTGCGCACAGGCGAGGAACGTTACCTCACGCCCGTGGTCTGGGCCGCCGACCGCATTCTCGAGACGCAGCAACCCGACGGTTCCTTCTACAACCATCCCTCGATCGAAAAGACCAAGGCGCCGGAAAAGTTCAACCAGCACGACGGCATCGGTGAAGGCAACGATCGCTTCCAGATCTGGAACGATGACGCCATGATGGTGGTTCTGATCGGCGCGTATCGGGCCACGAAGATCAAGCGCTACCTCGACGCCATGGTGGCCTATGCCGGTTGGATCATGAAGAACGCCCCCATTCTGCGGCCCTATGTCGCCTTCCCCATCCAGGCGAACAACGTGCTCGATATCGGAAAGGAATCTGGCCACGACTGGACGCCGTGGGTCCTCAGCCATCTCGACAAACACCTGCTCGCGCTGCAGGTGTCGGGCACGGGTGACCCCTGCGCCGACGGCGGATTCCGCGGCGAGGACGAGGAAGGGGACGCCGGCATCTTTGGCGGCACCGGGCTGGACTACGTGACCACCCGCGTCACCTGCTACGCCGCCGGTACGCTCTTCAGGCTGTCAGGCAAGGGTACCGGGTCGGGGTTTTCGGCGGACGGTTTGTAATGTCAATAAAGGAGAGCAGTATGGCCACATATCAAGGAAAACGGATCACGTTTACGGGTAAGGGCAAGGTCGAGATTCTTGATCGCGAGCAGACAGGTCCCGGGCCGGGCGAAGTGCTGATAGAAACCATCTGTTCCGGGGTTTCACCCGGCACGGAACTGTCCCGCCTGTATGACACGCATTCGGCTCCGCGGCCATTTCCCCAGAACACCGGCTACTGTTCGTGCGGCCGGGTGGTTGAACTTGGCAGCGGCGTCTCGGGCGTGAACATCGGAGATGTGGTACTGGCCGGCTATGGCCACCTCTCGCACATGGTGTTTGACGCCCGCAAGGTTATTCCGGTGCCCGCGGGTCTGGCACAGGAGGAAGCCGTGCTCGTCCAATTGGGCCAGGTGGGCTTGCAGGGGATCCGGCACGCCGACATCCGGCTGGGCGATTCGGTCCTGGTCGTCGGCCTCGGACTGATCGGACAGTTTGCGCAAATACTGGCGCGCGTGGCCGGCGGACAGCCCGTGGTGGGCGTGGACCTCTCGGAGCGGCGACTGGAAATGGCGCGCGCGACGGGCCTGACGCACGCGCTCAATCCGAAAGCGCCGGATTACAAGGAACGCCTGGCCGCGCTGGCCCCGAACGGGCGATTCCGGGTGACGATCGATTCCACCGGCACACCGGACGTCATCAGCGGCCTGTTCGAACGCACGGCCGACGACGGCGCCGTGATCGTTCTGGGCGGCGTGCATCGTCCTGTGACGCTGGACCTGTATTCCCACTTCCAGAAGCGCAATCTACGGCTGATCGCCGCCGGCGGATTCAGTCCGCGTCACTGGCCACACAGCGATCTGCTGGCCAGCGAACGCCTGTTGCTAGATCTGCTGGCCGCCGGACGGTTCCCGATCAAGCCCCTGATCACGCACCTGGTGCCCTTTGAACAGGCGCCGGAGATGTACCGGATGCTGAACGAGGCGAAGGACCAGGCCATGGGCGTGGTCTTTCAGTGGAAGCGTGGATGATGCAAGAAGAGGAAAACACCGCCATGCCGGCCATTCAATTAACCCCCGTTGATGAAGTCGCGACGTTCAGACTGGAAAATCGTGCCGTCGCCATGGCCGTGGAGAAGCGGACCGGCTGGATTCGATCGCTGATCTTCAAGGAGAAGCGGATCGACCTCTTCCAGCAACTGCACCAGGGAATCCCGGGCTATGTCGGCGGCCTCAAGGTCTATGATGAGTATGACGAGAAATGGTTCAGCGACCTGAACGATCCCTTCACGGTCACGGCCTGCCGCCAGCGCGGCAACCGGATCACCTTTGTGAAGCGCTTCCGCGGCGCGGCCTTCACGCTCTGCGTGTCGCTGGTGCTGGAAAAGGATGCGTTCCGCTGGGAGGTGCGCGCCGAAAAGAAGTCCCCCAAACTTCCTGACCGCTCGCTGCGCGTTTACTTCCTGTGGCCGATCATTGCCGGCTGGGACGTCTGGGCGCCGGCTCACGACGCGGAGTTCACATTCGACGGGATGACCTCGTTCGAATACATGCACATCCAGGTGCCGTATGTGTCCAACAAGGAGATCATCCTGCCGATGATCTCCCACTTCAACAAGAAGCTGGATGTCGGCTTCTCGATCGTGGAACCGATCGACGCCCGGGTGCCGGCGGCCAAGTTTCAGTTTGCGAATGGCGAGAAGTGCTTCAACTGGGGCTCGATGAAGAAAGACATCCGCTCCGCGCCCGTGCTGGAGACCGTGAACTACTACATCGGCCTGGTCGACAACCGCCCGATGCAGACCCGGATCATGATCTTCTTCCATGCGGGCGACTGGCGGCCGGGGCTTGGGCAGGTCTTCAAAAGGTGGCAGGAGTTCTTTGTCCCCACCTCCGACACGATCTACCAGCACGAAGGCACGTTCACATGCGAGGGCGTGCAGACCGCCGACAGCCTGCGGCGCTGCCGGGACTTCGGCATCAGGACCCTCGAGGTTCACGGCCACTTCCAGGACTATTGCGACTACTACCAGGAGAGCAAGGACACCTGGTACACCAACTGGGCGCGGGAGAGCTTCGCCCGCAAGCACAAGAACGACATGACCCTGTCGCAGATCGACGCCTTCTTCCAAACCCACACCGACGCGGAGATCGCTGCGGAACTGAAGGGGTTGAGGCCGGTCGACCCGAACAACGACCACCCGATCGTGCGCCATCATCGCGCGGACATCCAGGCGCGCCTGGCCAAACTCGCCAGGGCCGGCGTGGGTTGCTACTGGTACTTCAACTACACGGATGGCTATCGCCCCCGTGTCGAGAACGAGTGGCCAGATTCCATCGCCCGCAACGAGGACGGCTCGCACCAGCCCTCCGGCTGGCACAACTGCCACAACATGAACGCCGACCCGCGCTGGTCGTTCGGGAGGCACATGATCCGGGATGCGAAGCGGATCTTCGAGACCTATCCCGCTCTCGCGGGGTTCTTCCTGGACTGCTTTCGTCACTACGAGATCGACTTCGCCCACGACGACGGCATCACGGTCGTCAACCACAAGCCCGCGTACAGCATGAACTTCTCGTACGATGGCGCGGAGCGGGCGATCAAGAAATTCATGATTCCCCGCCGGCTTGCCTCCTTTGCCAACAAGCCGCAATCCATCCGCTCCATGCGCTGGACCGACGGTGTGCTGCTCGAGGGCGACGGCGACTTCGGCGAGGAGAAGTACTTCTGGGCCTGTCTGGCCAAGCCGCTTTTCTTCATGTGGACCAGCGACAAGAAGACGAACGACGAGAACCTGCGCCGCTGCATCCTGCACGGTTGCTTCCCAAAGTATGCCTTTGACAACAACCTCACCTATGCGCAAAACCAGGCGCTTTTCGCCCGCTACCTGCCGCTCTGCGCGCAGTTTAGGCGACGCGTCTTCTGCTTTGAGCCGGACCCGCTGCGCGTGCCCGCCGGATCGCGCGGCAAACTCTACGCCCTGCCGGATGGCGACTACATCGCCGGCATCATGTCCGAGTTTCTTGCTGCCGGCGATCAGGTGCGCTACGCCCGCACGCCGTACGCGGTCTTCCGCGTGGCGCGCGGGGCCGATGTCGGCAAGGCCGGAATCATGGTGCCCGGCGACACGAAGTGGCGATTCGTCAAAGCGCGCTTCGACGGCACGTTTGTCTACGTGCCGCTCGCAGGGTACAAGAACTGCGCCGCATTGCGCCTGTTCGTCACCCGCAGCAGCGGCAAGCGGATTGGACCAGACCGGTTCCGGGAAGGCGTGGACTACTGCGGCGATCCGGAGAGTTCGTATTGCGAGCGCAACGAACGCTAGATGAAGCAAGGTGCGAAAAGGTTGAACCAAGGAGTAACACGATGCTGAAGATGGCAGTGATCGGACTGGGCATGGGCGGGAGCTACGGCGCGCGGATTCATGCCTCGAAGACGGCGCAGTTCGTCGCGATGTGCGATTCAAACCCCGAACGATTGGCCACGCGCGCCAAGACCTACAAGGCCGAAATCGGGGCCGAGCCGCACCCGTACACGAATGTCGAAGAGTTGCTGCGGCACGAACGGCTGGACGGCGTGGTGATCTCCACGCCCAGCGCAACCCACCATTTGATGGCGGAACAGGTCGCGGCGGCGGGCGTGTCCATGCTGATCGACAAGCCGCTCGACATCTCGAGCGAACATATGGATCGCATCGCGTCTGCCGTTACCCGGAACCAGGTGCTTTGCGGCGTCAACTACCCCCTGCGCTGCAATCCCCTGTTGCGTGGGATCAAGAAGGCGATCGACGATGGATTGCTGGGCAAGCCGCTCATCTGCGACATCCGGTTGAAATGGTATCGCGACCAGGCGTACTATGATCGCGGCGGCTGGCGCGGCACGTGGGCCATGGATGGCGGAGGCTCGCTCATGAATCAGGGCGCCCACTACATGGATGTGCTGTGCTGGTTCATGGGAAGGCCGGTCCACGTGATGGGCGCTTTCGCGGCGCTGGATCATCGCATCGAGACGGAGGACTGGGCCAGCGGCATTGTGGAGTTCGAAAACAGCGTCCGCGCCACCGTGTCGACCGCCACCTGCGTGCAACCCAGGACGGACGCCAACTGGATCGAAGTTCACGGCACAAAGGGATCGATCTTCGTGAAGGATCATGCGGTCGTCTCGAGTTCGACCCCGGATCTCGAACGGCTGGCTCCCTGCCCCTTCGAGCACCCCGTCGAGGATTTCATCGATGCGGTCCAGCAGCGGCGGCAGCCCCTGGTATCGATTGAGCAAGGGCGTTGGTCCGTGGACCTGATTAATGCCGTCTATCGTTCGGCGCGTGAAGGGCGGCGGGTGGCCGCCAGTCCGTAGATGCCGCGCCCCTGCGAGCCGATGGCGAAAGGAACCCTGTTGCCATGAAGCGTGCGACGAACAAAGAAGAACGAAGAAGCCCGGAACATGCTGCGTTCCTCGCCGAAGCCACACGGGTGCTCGACCTGCCCGTGGCCCACCGCGTGAATCGGCTGGGTGGTTATGGCGCGGCTAGCGAAGTTATCTACAGGGGTCATCCGTTCGGTTGCCCGTCGGTACTGGTGGACAGCCGCGACGGCGCGACCGCGACGTTCATGTCCAACGGCTCCGTGGGCTTTACGGTCAAACCGCCCGACGCCATTGAGGTCAAGGTTTTGGAAGGGCACTTCGACCCCGTGGAGAAAAGGGAAATCGGGACGCCCTCCTCCAATGTCTGGCTGGCGCTGTCGGTCGGCAAGCAGCGGGCGGCGGCTTCGCTGATGAATCCCAACAACCACCAGGATTTTCCCGCGGCGAAGATCCGCGTGGTGAAACTGGGCGATCCGAACCGAGCGATGTGGTACTGCGCCTGGTTTGAGCCGGCGCCTGGTGTCAGCCTGACAACCGCCGTGAAGTTGTCCTTGCGCACTACCTCCAAGGGTCCCGTGCTGCTGCGCGAGGTCTTTGTGCAGAACACCGGACGGAAGCCGGTGGCAGGTCATCTCTGGACCAACTACTTCCTGCCCGGAACCCAGCGGTTCGTCTACAACAAGTCCTGTTGGTACGACGCCGGATGCCCCGTGACCCTCGCCGACACGGTCATGACGGCGCGGGTGCCGTACAGCGACAACATTCAGATCAAGTGTCAGCATAACGAACTGTACAACTTGAAAGCCATCGATGCCACCTGTGACTATGCGACCTTTCTGGGCGATACCGCCGCGTTCTCGCTGATGCCGGCCGCCGTGTTACGCGGCCTCATGCTACCCGGCGGTGCCGGTCGGCGAATCAACCGTTTTGCCACCGCGGCCGTCAGCGCCAGCCAGTTTGCCCTGAAACTGCCGAAGGGCGGCGCGGCCGTGCTGCGCCAGAGCCTGCTCTACGTCACGCATAAGGCCGTCTGCGACACCTTCCGGCAACTCTCCGGGTACAAGGCGCCGACCTACAAGGCCATGACCGTCTCTTTCAACCGTGCCTGCCGCACACTGCTGCCGCAGACCGATGTGCGGCGGGAACTCGATGTCACGACGGTGGCGGCGGATCGGGTCTGGCCCGCCTTCGAGGTGCAGTTCCCCACGGAACGTACGGTGTCCGAGTACGCCAATTCCGTCTGGACCGGCGTCAAGGAACTCTATGAAAACTGCCGCGCGCACGGCGCCAGGCTGGCGGACGGCATCGAGCTCGGCACGCGTGACCGCGGCCAGGACATGTGGCCCAAGATCAAGGAGAATCCGGGGCCGGTCCGCGCCGACCTCGTGCATGCGCTGAGTTTCATGTACATCACCCACGAAGGCGCTTTCCCCACCGACCGCCCGCTCACGTTGCGTGAAAAGCTGCACGGCATGTTCCCCCGGCAGTTCCCCAGCCGCTGGACCGATCGCGGCGCAGAGGTGCG
Source organism: bacterium (assembly GCA_037144015.1). GTDB lineage: Bacteria > Verrucomicrobiota > Kiritimatiellia > RFP12 > CAIWXQ01 > CAIWXQ01. Next base: position 13,044 of record JBAWXQ010000004.1, on the reverse strand, counting down.
CAACGACAACCGCCCGTATGCCGACAGCCCGCTGTGGCTGATCGAAGCCCTGCTCATGTACGTCCGTGAAACCGGCGACATCTCGGTGCTGTTCGAGACTGTGAAGACTGTCACCCTGACAACCCCCGACACGCCGGAGACCTCGGGCATCCTCGGCAACGAGAAGAGGTTTCGAGTGGTGGAAGTGGTGCGCGAGATCCTCGCGTGCTTCGCGCGCCATGTGAACGACTCACCCTACGGTCTGGCTCAGATCCTTTACGGTGACTGGTGCGATCCGATCGACATGTTCGGCACCTCGGAAGTCGGCAACGCCAAAACTCGCGGCCGCGGCCGCGGCGTGCAGGTGCGGCTCTCCGGACACCTGTTTCTGACGCTGATCGAGACCATCGACACACTGGCTAGTCGCCGCGTGGCCGACGCGCTGGCGCAGCAGGGGGTCGCCGTGGACCTCGCCCGGCTGCAGGCGTTTGCAGACCGCCTGCGCCGCAACATCGTGAAGGTCGCCTGGGAGGACGACGGCCGCAGGGGTTTTGCCGCGGGGTTTCTCAACTGCATCCACGAGCTGAAAATCAACGGCGCACGGCCGGACTATGCCAAAGGCGAGCTCGGCTACACCCTGGGCTCGCTCATGGGGCGGGACTTCGACGGCATCAACCGCCGCGAACTGGCGGGCCAGGCCTACGCCCTGGAGATGCTGCTCACGCGGCGGCCGTATCTTACGCCGGTGCCCGGCACCGCCGAGATGGTCGCCAAGCTGCTGCGCACAGTGGACCGGCTTTTCTACGACGAAAAGCTGGGGCTGGTGATGTTCTCCCAGCCGATCGCCAACAACGCCGAGGCCATCGCCAACTGCGGCCGCATGGGCGTGCTCCCGTCCGGCACGGCCGAAAACGGGGAGTACCACCACTGCCAGGCGATGATGCATCGCTTCCGGCTCTCGGTGACGGGACAGGCGGATGCGGTCTGGAAACAGTTCCAGCCGATGATGTCCGCGCTGCGCGACGAATCGATTGCCGGACCGTTCGAGACGCCCAGCACCTCCTACGTGTCGGACAGGGACGATCCGCACTTCGGCAAGGGGATGTATTTCGGGCTCTCCGGTTCGGTGGACTGGATCGTGGAGGTCTTTCACAAGGTTGTCGGACTCTCTCTGACGCTGCACGATCCGAGCCAGCCCGCCATTCGCGTCGAACCGAACCTGCCCCAGGCGCTGGAGCATACGCTCACGTTCCGCCGCTTGGTGCATGTGGCCACCGGCCCGGGCACCTACCGCATGGTTCCGCTGCAAATCCAGATCGAAAAGCAAGGCGTGGGCAAACGCTTGCTCGAGCAGATCGTGACGCTCAACGGCCAACCGCAGGCCAAGGCCGAGGTCGCGACACTGGAGGGACTCGACAAGGTCGAGCTGAAGATCACATACAAGTTTGGCTGACGCCCGGGATGCAGGCCGCGGGCCTGCGGGAAGTTGCGGATGGAAATGGCAACAGCAAAATCAGCAGGCCAGAGGCCTGCACCACTCGAATGGAACGCGGCCAGCGGCCGCGTCTACAGCGAAACCATTGACTGTAGCCGCGACCGCTGGTCGCGGTGTTACAGAGAAGCGAAAGGTTGTCATGGCTTACGTCAATGACACCGGCCTGCGCCGCACCGGCAAGCTTGAAATCGTCAACCCGGTTGGCCGACGGGTGATCACGCACGCCGTACACGACATCGACGGCACGCACAGCCTGATTCGCGACTGGCCGCCGGTCATGAGCGTCTGCATTCATCACGCCATGACCGGCGGGCTGTCGGAAACTTTCGATTCCGCGGCCCAGGTGCAGCGTTTGATCGCCGCCTCCGGCAGCCGGCCGTTGCCGGAAACGGATCGTTTCTGCGTGGAATCCGCCGGGCTATCCGCCTTGACGCAGATGGAGTTCGGCATCCGGCGCGCCATTGAACTCGGCGCTGTACCGACGGCGGCGGGGCTGGCGCTATCGACGGAGGCGCTGGCGAACAATGCGGCCATTATCCAGCGCATGTGGCAGGGCGAGGAGCGCTTCGAGAAGGTCCCGGAGCCCGCACCGTTGCTGGCCTTTATCCAGGAGCGCACGCCACGCCTTTTTCGCCTCTACGAAAAGGTGCTCAACGGCGCCTGCCGCGACCGCAACACGGCCGACGCGCGCCGCCACCCCGCCCGGTGGCGCGTCCCCGGGGCGCTCGAGTTCATGCAGCACCTGCACGGCCTGGGCGTGCGCAACTACTTTGTGACTGGCGCGGTAATCTATCCGGAAGGCGGCATGTACGAGGAGGTCCGGGCGGTACAGTTCGAAATCGGCCCGGGCCAGATGGTCGAAGCGCTCGAAGGCTCCACCTGGGACCGCAAGATGCCCAAGGACGAGGTCATGCGTGAACTCTTCACCCGCCTGCAAGTCGATCCCCGACATGTGCTGGTGGTCGGCGATGGCCGGACCGAGATGAAGGCCGGCACAGATATGGGGTGCGTCACCATGAGCCGCCTGCCACGCGACGCGCAGCGCCTGCGCGAGATGCACACCGCCTTCGGCGTGAACTACATCGTCGAGGACTACCAGGACCCCGTACTCCAGCAGTTCATTTCAGTCGAGCAGCCTTAAAACACCAACAAGACACGAAAGGATACGCACGCATGATCAATCGACCATTCGCACACCCTTGCCAAACCATCGCCCTGCTGACGATGCTGGCGGCAGGCTGCGCACAGGCAGCGGATGCCGTGAACGACCCGTACGAGAGCTACGTCAAGACCTCAAAGGACTTCAAGTCCGTCAAACAGGACAAGGCCTGGGCGCTCAAGGCCTGGCCGGACTGGTATTACATGCCCTGGCAGGCGCCGCTGGGGACCGACGACAAGGCAGCGGCCTACTACGAGAAGATCGGCTGGAACGGACAGACTCTCGACTTCCGCGGCGGCACGGGCGCTTTGCCCTGGATCAACCAGCACAAGCTGCATTTTTACTGCGACCACACCGCCGACAAGGGGTTCCTGCATTTATGGGACGGCGACGTCAAGAATCCGTCCATCTATAACCCCGGGCTCCGCCCGCACCCCCTGAACGCGGCGCTCAAGGCCGAACTGGAGGGCAAGATCAGGACAAACATCGAAGCGGTCAAGTCGTCGCCGTACCGTTCCGCCTACGCGCTGGATGACGAACTGGGCTGGGGGCATTTCTCCAAGCCCTGCATGTGGCGGATCACCGATGACGATGCGCTCTTCCCCGCATGGCTAAAGGAGGTCTATGGCCAGGGCAAGGCGCCCAACTACAGCGGGTGGATTTCCTACGACGCCCTGCGCGACAGGCTGCCGGGCTGGAAGGTCAAGGATTTCGACGTCCGCCAGTTGATGGACCAGTGGACCTTCAACGACTCGCTGTGGAACAACTTCATCGGCGACCTGGTGGAATATGCCAACACGGTTGACCCGGCCACGCCCTGCGGCTATGTCGGCGGCCAGGGCATCAGTCCGTTTGGCGGCTATGACCCAGCCAAGTACATGCGCAAGATCCAGTGGGTCGAAAGTTACGGTGCCAACGGGGTCCTCCGTTCCTTGAACCCGCACAACGGGCTACCCCTGGTCACCACGCACTTCCACCAGAATAACGACGACACCATCTGGCAGTGCTGGTACAACCTCGCCCACGGCAACAAGGGGCACATCGGCTGGGTGGAGAAGATCCCAGGCGAGGCGGATGTGGCCGCGATTGCCCCCAATTACCATGATGCGGGGCAGAAGATCGGGCCGCTCATGTCCGGCGCCGAATGGGTCCACGACGGCGTAGGCATCTACTACAACCACGCATCCGTGCAGTTAGGCTGGATCATGGACGCGCAGGCGCATGGCAAAACTTGGCGCAACCGGAACACGGACAGCATGGGCAGCCAGAACGTCTGCCGCGAGGCCTGGGAGAACATGCTGCGCGACGACGGCCTGCAGTACAACTTCATCAGCTATGCGGACGTGATCCAGAACGGCATTCCCAAGGGGTACAGGGTCCTGATCCTCTCGGCCACGCTCTGCCTTTCCGACGCCGAAGCCAGGAAAATCAAAGAATTTTGCAAGGCGGGCGGCACGGTGGTCGCCGACTATATGCCCGGACTCTGGGATCAGCACGGCAAGGGCCGGCCGAACGGCGGCGCGCTGGACGACCTGTTCGGCGTCAAGCACGACCCTGACATGGGCCCCGCCGACGTGTTCCAGGGCGGCAACCTCTGGGCCGAGGTGGATCAGGACGCGCACTACGGCGAGTCCGGCGAGAAGTTGCTGGGCGGCAACCAGAGCATCCGGGACAAATCCGGCTACAACAAGGCCGTGCGCAACATGGGCGTGGCCAAGGTCAACAAGTATGGCGCCGGCACGGCTGTGCTTCTGAACATCTCGCCATCCTGGTACAGTGTTTACCGCGGCCGGCCGTATGCCGAGGCATCGGCGAAGCGCGACGTGTTCACGCAATACGTGAAGAAGGCTATCGGGACACGTTGGATTCAGTTGCAGGGCGCCGGCGACAGGGAGAACGGTTACGAGATCACCTACTGGACCAAGGGTGGTCGCATGATCGTCTTCCTCTGCTACAAGCCGGAAATCACCGCCGGTTCGATGGGCGGTGGCAACTCCGTGGGGCTCAAATCAGTCCGGATCCCAATCACATTCGCGTTCCGTGGCCCCGTGCAGGATGTCCGGGACGAGCGGGCCGAAAAGACTCTGGGTTCGGGCCGGGAGTTCAACCTGACATGGAAGATGAACGAGGCCGTTGTGCTGTCGTTCAAGGGTCTGCCGCCCCGCCAGCAGCCGGTCGTAATACCATGACAGCGAACATGGATGCCACATGCTGCTTCTCGCCCCGCGTGGTCGGCGCCACGCGGCCCGACTTCACCAGCATCGAGACGCTGCTGGCGTCTCCCTCCTTTGCCGGAAAGCAGGGGGAGGAACTGGTCCTGGCCATCTATAACTACTTCACAAGCCAGGTCGACGGAACCTACCATTTCTGGTCGCCGGAGGAAAACCTGGGAGAACCGCGCTTGCGCGGACAGGTCTGCGACCCCGTCAAGCACTGGAATGTGTACGGCTGGATGCTGTGCGGCAACCACGCCATCATGCTCCAGGCGATCTACACGGCGGCGGGTTTCCGGGCGCGACAGATCGGGCACAACGTGTGCGAGGTGTATTACGAGGGGGGATGGCATTTTCTGGACGTGGACATGTGGACATGGTTCCGCAATCCGGCGGGTCAGATCGCCAGTGCGTATGAGTTGGCCAGGGAATCGAAAGCACTGATTGTCGACAACCCCTGCAAGTCCAGCCCCTGCAACCTGCCCGACCGCAGTTTGAACGACTATGCCACCATGTTTACCGCCGCGCCGGTCGTCGACGCCGAACAGCGGATCAAGGGGGTCTGGCCTTTGACCACCGCGCGACGACACAGCATGGATTTCCTGTTGCGTCCCGGCGAACCCGACGGGACACCTGATCGAAATGAGCCTGCCAACGAAGAGAACGTATGATCCTTAAAGACAAAATGATAATCGTACAACGGTTCGACGCCGCGCGGGCGCGGCAGAACGCGATCCGGATATGGCAAGCGGCGCGGCAGATGGACACGCCGGCCGTGTTCCGGGCGGCGGAGGTGGCGGCCGATCTGCTCCGACGGGCCGGAATCGAAAACGCCCAGGTCGAGAAACTGCCGGCCGACGGCGCAACCTCGGTCAACGGCTGGATTCTGCCGATCGCCTGGACCCTTCGCGACGCGCGCCTGGAGATCGCCGGTCGCGGCGAGGCCGGTCAGGTGCTGGCCGACACGGCAGTCAACCCGCAAATGATCGCCCTTTACAGTCCAGCCACGCCGGGCGGACAGTGGGTCGAAGGCGAAGTGATCTCGGCGCCGGAACCCCTGAATCTGGGTCGGCGGCTGCGGGGCCGTTTTTTGTTGCTTGCATCCGGCAAAGGCTCGTTCGACATCAACGCGCACGCGGCCCGGCACGGCGCCCTCGGCATCCTGGCCGCGCACGAAGGGCCGATTGCGCCCGACGTCGGCTACCTGAATTACAGTGTGCCGCCGGACGCCACGCGACCGTGCGTGCCGGTGTTTTCCCTGACGTCCGAATCCGGCCGGCGATTGCGCGAACGGCTCGCCGCCGATCCGCGCCTGCGATTGCGTGCCCGCGTGCGGGCCGTGCGGGAAGCCGGCCACATGCCGATGGTCACGGGAAGCATCGGCAGCGGTGGGCCGGAAGTCTTCGTCTGCGCGCACATCGACGAAATCGGAGCGCAGGACAACGCCTCCGGTTGCGGTGTGGCCATCGAAGCCCTGCGCATCCTCCAGGCGCTTTCAACTTCAGAACCCGGTGCGCCGCAACGCCGCGCGATCCGGTTTTTCTTTTCCGTCGAGGTGCGCGGCGTGCAGGCCTGGCTGGCAAACCAGCCGCGCGTTCCCAACTTCCTCGCGGGCCTCAACCTGGACATGGTCGGCGTCGCGCCGACACCGGAGGCCGGCAAGATGATGGTGCTGACCGGCTATCAGCACCGGCCGCACTTTGCCGCCCACCTCATCCGGGATGCGGCGGCCATGGCTGATCGCGTCGTAGGGGGCATGACCAGGGGCGAAAAGCATAACCACGTCGGCGACGGCGTGTTCGGCATCGCCCCGCCGGGCGGGACCGTGGCGCTCGAGCAGAAGACAAACCCCACCTATCATACATCCGCCGACACGGCTGCCACGCTGTGCGACCGGAGCCTGAGGTGGACGGGTGTGGCGGCCCTCGCGTTCCTCCACCGCCTGTCGCGCCTGGACAACGCGGAGGTCCTGCGCCTGGCCCGCCGGATTCACGACGGCGCCCTTGCCGCCGCGCCAACGCCCGCCGCCGCAGCGGCCCTCCAACGCGCGCAAGGCGAGCTGGCGAGCCTTCGCCGGGCATACTCCACGCCGAACCTGTATCCGCCGTATACCACGCCTGCCGAGTTCTACCGGGCCGGCGTACGACTTTCGACCGGGTGCTGGCCTGATGTCGAGCGCGGTCTCGAACTCGACAGACTGATACGGGGCCTGGCCCAACGCCGCGGGGCAAAGGCCAAATCGCCACTCTCGGGAGGCGCCGAAGCTCGTGCCCGCCGTGCGGCCGAAGCCATGGTTCCCCTGGCGCTTGCCCGCGGGTTCCTGAGTTTCGAAGACCACGTGACCGGCCGCCAGCGGGCCGTGCTCAAGTCCCGGACAGGGCTGGAACCCTCGTGGGGGGTGCCGTCCTGGGCTTGGATGACCATGAGCAACATGACCGGCAAACAAACGCTGGCGCAAATTGTGGATGACCTGCGAACCATCGGCATGGCCATCGATTGCGCGCAGGCCGTGCGACTTACCCGTTACTTGGTCGATATCGGGCGCGTGCGGCTGCGGCCCGTCCTGGGCGCAGGAGATATCCGCCGGGTACTCCGTGCGGTTGGGGTCAAACGCGGCATGATCCTGACGGTACACGCGTCGCTGAGCGCGTTCGGGTACGTCCGTGGCGGCGCGGCCGTCCTCATCCAGGCGCTACGTGATGTCCTGGGTCCGCGCGGCACCCTGTGCATGCCGACCCACAGCAACAGCGTGCTCGGCGCGCCGCCCTACGACCCCGCCTGTTCCCGTTCGAATACGGGTGCGGTGACCGAATTCTTCCGCACTTTGCCCGGCGTGCGGCGCAGCGCGCATCCCACGCATTCCGTGGCGGCCCTCGGTCCGGCCGCGGCAGCCCTGATTGGCGCAGTGCGCCCGGACCAGGCGCCGCTGGCACGCGATGGGTTCTGGGGCCAACTGGTCGACCGGGGCGGTCATGTGCTGCTGATGTGCCCCGTCAAGAGCACCACGATTTTCCATGTGGGCGAGACGTGGCTCGACCTCCCGCAACCGCCACTCGTTGCGCATGCGCTGGATGCCACGGGCCGTCGCCGGGTTTACGTCCTGCCGCACGCGCCTTGGCACGTCGATCATTTTGAGGAAGCCCTGGCGGCGCCCCTGATCCGCCAGCGTGTCATGCGCGAAGTTCGCCTCGGCGACAGCACGATCCGATTCGCTCCCGCCCGGGTCATGGCCGATATCAGCGTCGAAGCCAACCGCCACGATCCGTTTGTCAGCCTCGGGAAGAAGGGCCGCTGCGCGTGCCACTTCTGCAATACGCTGCGAACAGGGATAACCTGCAGATGAGCATTCGAACCCAACCGTTGACGGGCTCCATCGGGCAGCGGGAGACTGAGGTGATGCCCGGGGAGATTGCGGGGATGACCTGCTTCCTTCACCACCTTCCCCAAGCCGACACCTATGCCGTTTCCGTTTCAGGGCGGACAAGCCGCGTGTTCTTCTTCATCGCAGGACGCGGTGTCGTCACGTGCGATAACCGGCAACATGCCGTTGACGAGATTGCCGTGTTTACGCCGGGGCACCAGACCGCAGCCGGCATTCGGGCCGTCAGTGGGCTTCTGTTCCTGGAACTGAGGCTGGAGATGAACCCCGACGACATGGCCTGGGCCGCCGGCCGAGAGGCCGGGTTGCCCTATTTTGCAGCGTATTCCGCCTGCAAGACCTACCTCGAGGCGATCAAGAGCGAGAAGACTGTCAGCCGCACCTTGTTACCCGAGAACATCCTGCCGCGTTTCTGCGCCGGCTCCGTCCAGACCACCGGCCCTGATCAGGTCGGGGCGCACCGGCATCCGATGCTCGAACAGCTATTCCTCGGGCTTCCCGAAAACGACTGCCAGGTGTACGCCGACGATGTTTCGTGCGCGTTCGGCGGGAACATGCTGTTGCACATCCCCCTGGGATCGGAGCATCGTGTGCGGGTCGAACCGGGAAAGGCGCTTCACTACATCTGGATCGATCGGTTCCGTTCTGCCTCCGACGTCTCTTGGATCACGCAGAACCACTTCGAGAATGTCCAGGCAGTTCCAGGTGGAGACATCACACCATGAGCACATCAAAGGCGACCGAGAATCAGCGGCCACCTGACACGGTCTCAGCCGCCACGCCCGCCGACAACAAGTACCGATGCGGGACCCTGCACTACACCAAGGCCGGACTGTTCGCCTTGTTCGGCTGGATGATCATGGCCAACCTCTGTTTCGGTCTGTTCGAGGGCAACGGCGGCGCCGGCAGCATCCCCTTCTATCTGCAGGACAACTTCCACATCAGCAACACGATGGTGAGTGTCCTTTTCAATTTTATTCCCATGCTCATCGGCACGGTGATGACGCCGATCATTAGTTTCTGGTCCGACCGCACTCGCACCCGTCTCGGCCGCCGCATTCCGTACATCCTCTACACCGCGCCCTTCCTGGTCCTCTTCGCGGTCGCGCTCGGCTTCTCCGACGACATCATCGCCTTCTGCAAGGTGCATTTCGCGACGAATTCGACGATCGCCCCGCTGGGCGCGGCCCTTTGTGCCATCGGGTTCCTGACCATCGGCTGGGCATTTTTCAACGAGTTCGTGGGCACGGTCTACTACTACCTGCTTCCGGACGTCATGCCGCGTCACTTCCTCGGCCGCTTCCAGGGCGCCTCCAACGTGGCCGGCCAAGTCCTGGCGATCTTGATGAACTCGTTCGTCAACCCACACCAGTTGACGCACATCAAGGCCATCCACGTCGGCGTGGCGATTCTGTATTTCGTCGGCTTCGGACTGGTCTGCTGGCGAGTGAAGGAGGGGCAGTATCCGCCCGTCGACGACGTGACCGAAGACAGCACCTTCGGGGACAAGGTTCGCCTCTACTTCAAGGAGTGTTTCCACCATCCGATGTACGTCATGATTTACATGGTCACGGCGGTAACCGTGTTGACCCGCGGATTGAACCCCGCCGGCATTTTCGGCCTTCACCTGAGCCAGCATCAGGGTAGAATCGAGGCGTCGGTCGCAAGCGCGTCGGTCGTGGCGATGACGCCGGACGGCAAGTCTGTCGCGTCAGGCGGATGCGACGGCCGGATCCGGTTATGGGACAATTCCAACCTGCGCAGACCGCAACTTCTCCGGACCATCGTTGCCGGCGCCAGTCCTGTCAAAGCCCTGGTATTATCGGCCGACGGTCGCACGGCTGTGTCCGGTGCTTCCAACGGCGTGATCGAGGTCTGGGACACGGCCAGTGGCGCCCGCGTGCAGGCCCTCGACAGCCACACGGGCGAAGTCTGCGCCCTCGCGCTCTCCCGGGACGGCCTCCTCCTGGCATCGGGCGGCGCCGACCGGACGGTCAAGATCTGGGACCTGGCGAGCGGAACATGCCTCCAGACCTGCACCGGGCATGCGGCTTGCGTCAACAGTGTCGCATTTTCCTCCACCGGCGAGCGTGTGGTTTCCGGCGGTTCGGATGAACGGATCATCCTCTGGGACGCGAAGCGCGGCGTGCTCATCAAGACGCTCGAGGGGAGTCCGGGCCCCGTCAAGGCGGTCTGCTTTATGCCGTCGCTTGATCCGCCGCTGAAAGCCAGGCAAACCGAAGCGGACGCCGACGCCCAACTCGAGGCGGCGGCCAACGGAGCGGCTGAGAAGAAGAGCACGGCGGTGACATTGTCCTCCTTCCGGAACCTGTCGTACCGTTCTGCGCTGGACTTCCTGCGGAACGTGTTCGTCAACGAATCGCTCTACGCGCCCGGGCCGGACAGGTACTCCCGCGTTCATGGCGAGGATTGCTGGGTGGTGTCCGGTGGACGCGACGGCGTGACGGATGAAGTGAATTCAGGCGTCCGCATCTGGGACGTCGAGCAGGGCAGGCTGCTTCCCGCCGTCGAAGCACTGAAGTCCCAGGCGCTCAAAGGTCACAAAAAGGCCATCACGGGAGTTTGCTACAAACAGGACCTTCGCGTCATCCTGTCCTCCAGCCTGGACGGATCAATTCGCATCTGGAAGCCCCTGGATCTGACCAAGGCCATGACGAAGCAGGCGGACGACCAATCGTTCAAGAGTTTCTCCGGTTACACGCGCGGGGTGACCAGTCTGGCCGTCCAGTCCGCCGGCGTGCGGTTGGTCAACGCCAGCGAAGACGGCGCCCTCCACACCTGGGATATCGATCAGGGGATCAGCCTGGAAAAGGGCAACCTGTACAAGGGGAATTTCTTCGCGCTCCTCCTCTTGATCCTGGCCTACCCCCTCGGCATGCTGGTGGACCGTTGGAACCCGATCAAGATCGTACTGTGGAGCACCTTCCTCGGCCTGCCCACGACGCTGGTCTACTACCTCTTCTACCATGACTACGTCTCCGGTCTCTGGATCGACCTGGCCATGTTGCCGTTTAACCAGTTGCTTGCCATGGCGGCGCTCCCCATGATGGTCATGCTCTACCCCAAGACCAAGTACGGACAGTTCAGTTCCGCCAATGCCATGGTCAAGCAATTCGTCGGCGCGTTCGCGGGCATCCTGGGCGCGCTGCTGATGGACCGGATGACGGCCGGTTCGTACGATACCGACAACTACCGGTATGGCTTCCTGTACAAGTTCGCGGCCAACACCATCAGCTTCCTGTTCCTGTTGGGAGTCTACCTGTATTGGAAAAAAATGGGCGGAGAGAAGGGGTATGTGGCCCCGGAATCGTGGCATGCCGCCGAGAACAGAAAGGCCGTGCGAAAATGAAACGACGTACCATTGCTTACATCGGCGCCAGTTACAAGTTCGTCCATCAGAGCATCCGCGACTTTCTGCTGTTCGGCGAAATGGACGCCACCGACATCCGGCTGTACGACATCGATCCGGAGGCCCTGCGCCTGGAGCGCGATGTGATCCGGCGCATGATCCGCCAGCGCAAGGGATGCCTGACCGTCAAGGCCTGCCGCAGTCGCGCGGAAGCGCTCGCCGGCGCCGACTACGTGGTGGTCTCCGTGCTCGTGGGCGGTATGGACTTGGCCGAGCAGGAAGATCTTGTCTGCCAGCGCCACGGCATCCGCCACACGGTCGGCGACACGGTCGGGCCCATGTGCGCGTCGCGCTGCCTGCGCATGGTGCCGCTGTTGATCGACATCGCACGGGATATGGAACGCCTCTGCCCGGGTGCGCCCATGCTTTCGGTGACCAATCCCATGGCCGTCCTGACCAACGCGGTCAACCGGCACACCAAGGTGCCCTGTGTCGGCATCTGCCACGGCACGCACTTCCGCCAGGATACCATCGCCAAGGCCTACGGCGTGGACCGCCAGGATGTGTCGCTCAACGTCGTCGGGGTCAACCATCTCGGCTTCATCGATCACGTGCGGATTCGCGGTCGCGAGACGAATGTGGCCGTCGTGGCGCGCAAGATCGCGACGCTGGCGCGCGCGGGCCACGCCGATATCGCCGGTTACCAGGACACCGACGAGTGGGCGAATTGCTTTGCCCGGCGGTATGGCGTGATTCCGAACAACGGCGACCACCATTTCACCGAGTTCTTTCACTGGTTCCTCGCGCCACACGCCTTTTGCGACGGCAAGAACATCTACGGTCTCGACGCAGCGCTGCACGATCCGGCGGCGCGCCGCAAAACGCGCGTGTGGTTCCGCGACACGGTCAGAGCCTGGACCTATGGCCGCAAGCCGATCCCGGATATGGACACGTATTCCAGCGAACATCTGCACGATATCATCTTCGGACTCGAAGGCCGGTTCGGCGACCGGATCCAGCGCGAGTTGCACCTCAACGTCACCAACGGCCGCGCGGTCCCCAACCTGCCCCCGGAGGCAAATCTGGAACTGACCTGTTCCCTGGGAGCCGACGGCGTCCGCCCCGCCATGAACGCTCCGTTGCCGCCCTTCCTGCTGGGGATCCTGATGCCGCTCGTCTGCCAGAACCTGCTCACCGAGCAGGCCGCGGTGTGCCAGGATTTTGCGGCTTTCCAGAAGGCGATCACGCTCGACCCGCTGGTGTCCGATTTCCGGACGATCCCGGCGCTGGCCAAGGCGCTGTGGCGCCTCAACCGCCCCTTCGTGAAACCGGTGAGGTAACCGGTACCGCATCTCCTGCCATGACAAACGGCCTTCAATCGCCGTGTGCGTATGTAGAGCCTGTCCCAAAGCCGCCCTTTTGCTTTTTTGCTCATGAATTCGATCAAGA
>JBAWXQ010000003.1:0-45574 GCA_037144015.1 bacterium | reverse complement strand
CTGGTCGGCACGAACTGTGTGCAGACGCAAAACCTAAATCCGACAGGCTGCTAGGAGACTGTCGGATTTAGGCCTCGGATCGGTCCAGTGCCTTCTGCCGACAGTCTCCTAGTCGGGCCGGTCGATCAGCCGCGGCTTTGACTCCAGGTCGAGCATCATCTGCGTTCGACCCACCGCGCCCGTGTCGGCGGGCACGCGAAACTTTCCGGCTTCACCGGTTGACAGCAGCGACCCCAGGTCCTTGCCCAGAGCCACCTCCAGGCCGATTTTTCCGGTCTTGTCGGCCAGGTCCAGCGCCGGCCCCTCACTGTCCACAAGCAACGATGCCCGTGATTTGCCGTTTTCATCGCGCAGGGTCAGCCGCGGCCCGGACTTGAGCACCAGCAGGGCGACACGCCCGCCGCCGTTCTTGTCCGCCATGTCCAGCGAGGGCGCGTCTTCCACCATGCCGAAGCGGGCGCGCAGTTTTCCCGTTTCATCTTTCATTCCCAGCGCCGGGCCGGCATCGTCCACGCTCAGCCGGGCGCCGGGCTTCCCGTTCTTGTCGTTCAGCCCCAGCGCGGGACCGTCGTCGTCCACGCACAGCCGGACGCCGTTCTTCCCCTTTTTCGTGTTCAGGTCCAGCCCCGCCTCCTTCTTGTCCACGCATATCTTGGCACGAAGTTTCTCGTTCTCATCCAGCAGCGACAGCCCCACCACGTCCTTGCCGACCTCCAGTGCGGCCCGGAGTTTTCCGATCTCATCAAAAAAGGACATTCCGGCGTCGGCCTTATCCACGCCCACCTTGATGCGAAGCTTCTCACTTTCATCCAGCAGGGTGAGGTTTGCGCCGTCCCGGCCGACTTCCAGCGCGGCCCGGAGTTTTCCGTTCTCGTCCTTCAGGTCCAGCCCCGTCCCTGACTGGTTCCAGAACAGCAGGGCGCGGTCCCGACCGTGCTCATCGACAACGGCAAAGTTCTGCGCGCGGATGATGCCGTCGTTCCGGATCAGGCGCGCGGGCGCGGAGGCCAGGGGCATTTTCACATACGCCACCACCAGCAGCACCAGGCCACAAAAAAACAGCCGGCCGCGCCATTTTGCGGCCTGCAAGGCCCGTTCCAGTGTTTCGAGCCGTTCATCGACCGTCATGGCAATACCCCTGCGGACTGCGCGGAACCCCGCCGCCAGCCGCGCTCACGCGCCCTGCTGCGGCCGGGTCTGCGGCGGCGCAGCCAGCGTTTCGGCGATCATTTGCTGCAACTGAACCAGGGGAAACGGCTTGACCAGCATGCGGGTGGCGCCCAGAAGCATGGCCGGCTTGAGGATTCCCACGTTCCGCTGTCCGCCGCCGCCCGACATGACGATGACGCGCATGTCCGGATCGATCAGCCGCAGTTCCCGCAGCGTCTCCAGCCCGTCTTTCTCGGGCATGAAGATGTCCAGCAGCACCACGGCGGGCGGTGCCTCCTGGCAACTTTTCAGCCCCTGTTCGCCATTTTCCGCCTCGCACACCTCGTAGCCAAAGGATTCCAGCGCCAGCCGGAGCAGCGTCCGGATTTCGCGTTCGTCATCGATCACCAGCACACGAGTCATGGCACGTTTTCCCCAAATCTGGAAAAAATCCGGCCCGCCAGCGCAGCGCGCAGGATCCGGCAGTCCTCCGCAATGCTCCGGACGTGCGAATAGTACCGGGCCTCGACGGCCAGCACGTCCGGGTCGCTCCTGCCGCGCCGCGCCGTCGCATAGCTGAACACGCCGGGAAAATACGTTGCCAGTTCGTCCCGCAGCGCGTGGTCCTCTTCCGCGCGCAGCGGTTCGTGGCCGCAGAGCCGCCATTGGCCGCGGACGGCTCCCAGCAGACGCGGCGCGAGGTCCAGCCCGAGCGCATAAAATCCGCTGACGAGGAGCGGTTCGCGCGCGCGCGCCGCCGGACGGAAGACACGCATCCGGACGACCCGGCGCCGGAGCCCGTACACCTGCCGCCGTTCAAACCGCCCGAGCCCGCACAGCCGGATCGCCCCGTACAGGAGCGTGAACGGCACGAGTTGCCCGACGAGGAGCAGCAGCGCCAGCACCCAGCCCGCCGCGCCGCGGCAGGCGTCCCCCGCCTTGCCGGCCGGCTTCATTCCGGCCAGCAGCCAGGTGTCCGTCAACTCCAGCGCCTCGCCGTCAGCCGGGTCGATCAGGCGATTGCCGGAGGCAATTTTTTCCTGCAGTTCCACCTGCCGGCCCACATACGTGCCGTCGAGCATCACGCAGCGCTGCAGATGCGCCTGCCGGTCGATGAACACATGGCTGCCAACCACGACCGAGGGGCCCACGGAGGCCAGCGCCCCGATGCGGCAGTCGTTTCCCAGGATCACTGACGGCGCGACCTCGGCCGAGGGGGGGATGACCACGTTGTAGCCCACGCAGGAGCCGTCGGCCGCGCCGTAGCCGGGTGCCAGGTAGCGGGAAATCTCGCCTGCGGCGAGCAGCATGTTGAGCTCGAAGAACTCCTTGCAGGATTCGACCGGGGCCAGCTCGAGGCCGAGCTCGCAGAAGGGGCGCGTCTGCGCCGGATCCGGCGGGCCGGCCAGCAGCCGCTCCAGGGAGGCGGCATCCCGGCAGAGGGCGCAGACGCTGCCGCCCGCGCCCGTGTGCAGATACATGCCGTCCGCCGCAGGCCGGGCCGGCCGGGCGTCCGACAGGCGCCGGGGAAACAGGGGGCCGCTCAGGAAGAGCAGCCCGTCACGCCATTTTCCGGGCGCGCGCTGCAGAAAGGAAAGCGGCGGACGGTCTGCGCGCAGGAAGCTGTACTGGATGTGCAGCCCCCAGCGGCTGCCGTCGCCGGCATACGCTTCGATCTGGTCCGCACCGTCGCCGAGCACCAGCTGCACCTCGGAAACGCCCAGGTCCACGCTCCACTCGAGCCAGTACTCGAGCAGCGGGCGGTTGCCGATGGGCGCCAGCGGCCAGGGCACCGGGCCGAGCGCTTCGGTCCAGGTCCGGGACGACCCGATGTGCAGGACGGTCCTCATCCGCAGGCTTTCACGGCTTCATCCGCGTTGTCGAAGATCTCAAAGATCTTAAAGGCGCGCGTGATTTCGAAGACCATGCGGACCTTCTTCTGCAGGCCGGCGATCTTCAAGTCGCCGCCGCGCTCCGACACGCGCTTGAGCAGGGCGATCAGGGTGCCCAGCCCCGAGCTGTCGAGGAAGTCGACGCCCGCCAGGTCTACCACCACGTTGCGCAGCCCCGGCTGGCTCTGCCACCAGCTGGTGAACTGTTCGCGGAAGGAATCGACGCCGGCCGCCGTCAGCGCGCCGGTCAGCACGACCACCCCCGCCCCATCCCTCGTTTGAAACGTCGCCGCCATATCCAACCTCCTTCGTTCCCCACCCTGCACTTCTTTGGGGCGCTCAGTACGCGCCTTTTCCCAGCAACACGGCCGGCACAGTCTTCAGAATGATCACGATGTCCTTCCAGACGCTCTGGCTATGGATGTACTGCAAGTCCAGCCGCACCTGCTGCTTGAACGGAATCTCGGAGCGCCCCTGGATCTGCCACAGGCAGGTCAGGCCCGGCTTGACATGCAGCCGCTTGCGATCCGCCAGCGTGTACTGCGCCACCTCGCGCGGCACCGGCGGCCGGGGCCCGACCACGGCCAGGTCGCCGAGCAGCACGTTGAGGATCTGCGGCAGCTCGTCGATGCTGAACCTCCGGATGAACCGCCCCACCCGTGTCACGCGCGGGTCCTTCTTCATCTTGAAGATCACGCCGTCCTGCGACTCATTCTGCGCCACGAGCAGGTCCTTGCACCGGTCGGCGTCCCGGTACATCGAGCGGAACTTGAAGAACCGGAACTCCGCCCCGTTGATGCCGACCCGCTTCTGCACGTACAGCACAGGCCAGCCATCCTCCAGGCAGATGACCAGCGCGACAGCCAGCAGCAGCGGCAGGAGCAGGACCAGCGCCGCGAGTGCAATCATGATGTCCATGAGGCGCTTGACGGCATAGAGGCCGCCGAGCCCCGCCTCCCAGACGGCCAGCTTCAGCCGCTGGCGCCAGCGCAGCATGTGAAACCCGGCCCGCGAGCTGGGCAGGTTCAGGGAGTCGAACAGATCCCGGCGGGCCTGGTACACCGCTTCGTTCATGTGCCGCTTCTCCCGGTTACAAAGCGCATATCCTCACGTGAAATCACAAAAAACGCAATGTTGTTGTTTTCGCGGCGGAAAAATTCGACATGGTGCGACACCGCATGGATCAGCCCCAGCCCGCGCCCGTGCTCGCGGTCCTTCGGCAGCAGCTGTACCGCGGCCATCCGGTCGGCCTGGTCCCATTCGCGGCCCTGATCCCGGAACGTCATCCGGCACAGCGGACCCGTGAGCCGCAGGCGGAAGGTGATCGACGATCCGGCCGGGGCCCGTCCGTGCCGGATGACGTTGGCGCCGTGCTCCATCAGCACCAGCTGCGCCGCCCCGGCCGCCTCCTCGGGCCACCCTTCGGCCTGCAGGATCCGGTCCGCCTGCGCGGCGGCTTCGGCCACAGCCTGCAGCTCGAGCGGAATCTGCCGTTCCATCCGGATGCTCGCGGGGTCGATCCATTCCACAGACACCACGCTGCAGTCGTCCTCGGACAGGGGAAACCCGTCCGCGCGCACGGCCTGGAAGATCGCGGCCGCCGGATTGACCACGCGGGGATCCGCGAGCACGTGCCGCGCGATCGTGCCCAGCCGCGACTCGCCGCACTGGACGCCCGTATCCGGGTGCCGCGACTCGATCAGTCCGTCGGTCATCAGCAGAAGCCTGGATCCGGGTGCCGCCGGCGCCTCGACCTGCCGGTCCGCCGCAAACGATTCGCCGCCGGAGGCAAACCCGATCGGCACGTCGCCCAGGCCGGTCAGCTGCACCGAGACGTCCGCGCCATCGGCAGCCACGAGGATGGGGTCCGGGTGCCCGCAGTTCATGCAGGTCCAGCGCCTGCGGTCCGGCGACAGGATCGCCAGAAAGAGGGTGGCGTACACTTCCGGGTTTTCCACGTAGTCGCGGAAGCGCGACTGAACCTCGCGGCAGATGGCGGCCGGCCCGGCTGCGGCGAACTCACGCGCGGTCTCGTGGATGATCGCCTTGAGCAGCGCGCCGACAATGGCCGGCGCCACGCCGTGCCCGGCCACGTCGCCCACGTAGACGCAGAGCCTTCCGTCCGCCATCATGATCGCATCAAACACGTCGCCGCCCACGGTCAGGCACGGCTGGTAGGCCATGTGCACCTCGACCACCGGGCCGAGCAGCGGGTTCGTGGAAAACAGCTTGCGCTGCAGGGACCCGGCGACTTCCAGCTCCCGCGACATGCGCCGCTGCCAGAGGCGCATGGCGTCATTGCTCCGCTTCAGGTCCAGGGCGTTGCGCACGCGGGCGATCAGCTCGCGCGGATTGAACGGCTTCCGGATGTAGTCGAAGGCCCCGGCGACAAACCCCTCCTCGACGTCCTTGATATCGGTCTGCGCCGTGACCATGATCACGGGAATATCCCGGCTGATCGGGTCCTCTTTCATCCGCCGGCACACGTCGTAGCCGTTGCCGCCCGGCATCACCACGTCCACCAGCGCCAGGTCAGGCGGATCCTTGCGGACCCGCGCCAGCGCGGCTTCCCCGTCCGGCGCCTCCAGCACTTCACACCCGCGCGCGGCCAGCAGTTTCCGCAGGTAGACGCGGTTGGCGAGCTCGTCGTCCACCACCAGCACGCGCCCCTCGAGCGTGTGCTCCGCCGTGCGAACGCCCCCCGGTTCGGCCGGGGAGATGTCCACCGGCCGCCGGGCGCCGTTCGTTCTGTCCTGCGGGTCCGTCACGTCGCCTCCGTCCCGGCTCCTGCGGCTTCTGATTGCCGCATCCATTCCTGCAGCGCTGCCAGCAGGCGCGCACACCGGTCAAAATCATCCCGCCGGGCGGCGGCGCCCAGCTCGACGCCGGCCACGGAGACTTCCGGCGCGCCGACGGTTCCGCCCATGCCCTGCAGGGAGTGCGCGCCCTGCCGCACGCCGGCGGCGTCACGGGCCGCCACGGCGCGCACCAGGTCGGATACCGTCAACCCGAGCTGCTCGACAAACAGTTCCATGATTTCCGCATCCACCTCGGAGGTGTTCACGCGAAAGGTGTCGGCCATGCGCCGCAGATCCGGGATCAGCGGCGCAAACACCGGTTCAGCCGGTGCCAACGTCCGGCGCACCGGCTCTCCGCCCGCTTGTTCCGTGCCTGTATTCATGCCGGGTCAAGACTCCGTTCCGCATCTTCCGCTGCCGCGCTCACGGGCAGCGGCGACACGTGCCAGATCTCCTCCGCATACTCCCGCACCGTGCGGTCGCTGGAAAACCACCCCATGCGGGCGACGTTCAGGATGGCCTTGCGCGCCCATTCCGGGCGGTCGCGGTAGAGCTTGGCCGCCGCCGCCTGCTGCCCGGCATAGGAGCGGAAGTCCGCGAGGTGAAAATAGTGGTCGTCGCCCGCCAGCGAGCGATACAGCTCGTCAAACACGCCGGGCTCGTGCGGCGCCAGCTCCGTGCCGCGCAGCGCCTCCACGGCGCGCCGCAGCTCCCCGTCCTGCGCCAGCAGCTCGGCCGGCCGGTAGCCGTCCCGGCGGAGCTGCTCCAGCTCCCCGGCGCGGCGGCCGAAGATGAAGATGTTGTCGAGGCCCACCTCCCCGGCGATCTCGATGTTGGCGCCGTCCCAGGTGCCGATGGTCAGCGCGCCGTTGAGCGCCAGCTTCATGTTGCCGGTGCCGGAGGCCTCGGTCCCGGCCGTGGAGATCTGCTCGGAAAGGTCGGCCGCCGGCACGATGACCTCTGCCAGCGAGACGTTGTAGTCGGGCAGAAACGCCACGGTCAGCCGACCCCGCACCGCGGCATCGTGGTTGACCACCTCGGCGAGGGTGTTGATCAGCTTGATGATCCGCTTCGCCGTGTAGTAGCCGGGCGCGGCCTTGGCGGCAAAGATGAACGTGCGCGGCACGACGTCGAGCTGCGGATTGTCCCGGATGCGGTGGTACAGGGCGATGATGTGCAGCGCGTTCAGGAGCTGCCGCTTGTACTCGTGCAGCCGCTTGATCTGGACATCGAACAGGGAGTCCGGGTCGACCGGGATGCCCAGCTGCGCCTGGATCGCCGCGGCCAGCCGGAGCTTGTTCGCGCGCTTGACCGCCAGGAACGCCTGCTGGAAGTCCGCCCGGCCGGCGTACGGCTCGAGCTCCCGCAGCCGGCCGAGGTCGCGCTGCCAGCCGTCGCCGATCGTCTCCGTGATCAGGCGCGCCAGCCCCGGGTTGCACTGGTCCAGCCAGCGTCGCGGCGTGATGCCGTTGGTCTTGTTCTGGAACCGCTCCGGCCACATCCGGGCAAAGTCCGGCATCAGGCGGGTCTTGAGCAGCTCGGTGTGGAGCTGCGACACGCCGTTGACCGCGTGACTGCCGACCACGGCCAGGTGGGCCATTCGGACCTGCTTGCCCCCCTCCTCCTCGATCAGGGAGAGCCGCCGCACGCGATCCGGGTCATCCGGGTACAGCCGGATCACGTCCTGCAGGAACCGGTGGTTGATCTCGTAGATGATCTGCAGGTGCCGCGGCAGCACGCGCTCCAGCAGCGGCACCGGCCATTTCTCCAGGGCCTCGGGCAGCAGCGTGTGGTTGGTGTAGGCCAGCGCCTGCGTGGTGATCTCCCAGGCCGGCTCCCAGGGGAGGTTGTGCTCGTCCACGAGCTGGCGCATCAGCTCGGCCACGGCGAGCGACGGGTGCGTGTCGTTCAGCTGGATGGCGTTCTTCGCGCCGAAGCCATCCAGCTGCGCGTGGTTCTTGCGGTACCGCTGCACCATGTCGCGGACCGAACAGGCCACCAGGAAATACTCCTGCACCAGGCGCAGCTCGCGACCCGCGGCGGTGTTGTCCGAGGGGTACAGGACCTTCGACACAGTCTCCGCCCAGTTCTTCTCCGCCACCGCGTTCACGTAGTCGCCGCTGTTGAAGATGTCCAGCCGGAACCCCTCGGCGGCGCGCGAGCTCCAGAGCCGGAGCATGTTGACGTTGTGAACGCCGTAGCCGACCACCGGCAGATCGTGCGGCACCCCCTCGAACATCTGCCAGTCCACCCACAGGGGGCGGCTCACGCCGCGCATCCGGACGTCTTCGATGCGCCCATACACCAGCACGGGCACGGTCGCCTCCGGGCGCACCATCTCCCAGGGGTTCCGGTACTTGAGCCAGTCATCCGGACGCTCGGTCTGCCAGCCGTTGTCGAACTCCTGGCGGAACATGCCGTGCTCATAGCGCACGCCGTAGCCGTAGGCGGGGTAGGCCTGCGTCGCCAGCGAATCGAGAAAGCAGGCCGCCAGCCGGCCGAGGCCGCCGTTCCCCAGGCCGGCGTCCGGCTCGACCTGGCAGAGGATTTCCGGCTTGAACTGCAGCGTGCACAGGGCGGACTCAACAGCCGCGGCCAGGCCCAGCGAGAGGATGTTGCTCTGCAGGATGCGGCCGATCAGGAACTCCATCGACAAGTAGTAGACCCGCTTGACGTCGCGGTCGAGGTAGGCCTGCTGCGTGGCGATCAGGCGGTCGGCGGTGAGGTCACGCACCGCCATGGACAGGGCCAGGTACTTGTCGAAGTCCGTCGCATCGCCGAGGCTCTTGCCGCGCGAGTGCCGGATGTGGAACAGGATCCGCTTCACGATCCAGTCGGCCGTGGCCGTCTGCACCGTCACACCAGGCGCGACGACCGCGCGCGCTTTCGGCCCCCGGGCGCTTCTGCTGGCTCTCGGTTTCACGCGTGCTTTCCTTTCACAGGGCCAGGTCCACCCGCTTCCCATGCACCCGTACCATGGCACAGTATAGCACTGCCATGGCGCGGAACAAGGCCCCAAACGGGCCCCCGAAACGGCGAGAGGTACGCGCGAGGAATTGCAGCTTCGGACACCGAGGGCACAGAGATTCAAGAGGGCACAGAGAAACTTGTGTGAAGGACGCTGCATTTTTGTGACAGAGATTTCATCCAACACCTGTTGATGCAGCGAGATGCGTCCTGGCATCGCGGTTTCTCTGTGTTCTCGCGCAATCTCTGGGATCTCGGTGTCCGCATTGGATTTCTTCGCACCCAACTCGCGCGGAACTGCCGCCCCCCATCAAAAATAAAAACTCTGCGGTTCTGCGGTTTTACGGTTCTCTCCCTGCCTCCCACCCTCCACCCACCGCCCCGCTTGCCACCCGATCCGCAGCAACCCCGGGAGCAGCCGGAAAATTTTTCTGCCTGTACCTGAGTCTTCGCAACCCGCGATCAGCGGGTGGCCCAACTAGGAACCTGTCGGCAAAAGGTGCCGGATCGATCCAAAGCCTAAATCCGACAGGTTCCTAGGATGCTGGACACCAGCCCCCCGTTTCTGACATCATTCGCGCGTTCCGGACCCGACACCCAAACAATCGTTTCCCGGCAGGGAAACCCGAGGACGCCACACATGATGCCGCTCACCAAGAATGATCTCACGCTGGTTGCCAACACCATCCGCTGCCTCTCGATCGACGGCGTGCAGGCCGCCAACTCCGGCCACCCGGGCCTTCCCATGGGCATGGCCGACGTCGCCGCCGTGCTCTGGCTCAAGTACCTGAAGCAGTGCCCGGCCAATCCCAGGTGGATCGACCGCGACCGCTTCGTGCTCTCCGGCGGCCACGGCAGCATGCTCCTGTACAGCCTGCTCCACCTCGCCGGCTACAAGCTGTCGATCGACGAGCTCAAGCGCTTCCGCCAGCTCGGCAGCGCCACCCCCGGCCACCCAGAATACGGCCACACCCCCGGCGTGGAGACCACCACCGGCCCGCTCGCCCAGGGGATCGGCAACGCCGTCGGCATGGCGCTCGCCGAGCGCATGCTGGCCGCACGGTTCACCACCGCCGAGGCCGCGCTGGTCGACCACCGCACCTTTGTCTTCTGCGGCGACGGCGACCTCATGGAAGGGCTCAGCCACGAGGCCTGCTCCCTCGCCGGCCACCTGCGCCTCGACCGCCTGGTCCTCTTCTACGACAGCAACGGCATCACCATCGAGGGGCACACCAGCCTCGCGCTGAGCGACGACGCCAAAAAGCGCTTCCAGGCCTACAACTGGCACGTGCTGGAGATCGACGGACATGACTTCGATCAGATCGACGCCGCCATCCGCCGCGCCCTGCGCCTCACCGGCAAGCCGGTCTGCATCATCTGCAAGACCCACATCGGCAAGGGGAGCCCCAACAAGGCCGATTCACACGAGGTCCACGGCGCGCCGCTCGGCGCCGAGGAGGTCAAGCTGACCAAGCGGGCGCTCGGCTTCCCGGAAGACCAGTCGTTCTATGTTCCCGAGAAGGTCTACAAGCTGTTCGAGGAGCGCGCCGAAAAGACCCTGCGCCTGCAGAACCGCTGGGCCCGCCAGCTCAAGACCTGGCAGGCGGCTGACCCGGCCCGGGCCACGCTCTGGCACCAGCACATGAACGACGAGCTTCCGGCCGACCTCGCCGCCCTGCTGCCGGCCTGCGATCCGGCCAAGCCCATGGCCACGCGCTCCGTCTCCGGTGCCGTGATCAACGCGCTGGCCAAGGCCCTGCCGCAGCTCGTGGGCGGCTCCGCCGACCTCGCGCCCAGCACCATGACGCTCCTGAAGGGCGAAGCCTCCGTGGCGCCCGGCGCCTTCGCGGGCCGCAACTTCCACTTCGGCATCCGCGAGCATGCCATGGCCGCGGCCATGAACGGCATGGCCGCGCACGGCGGCTTCCGCGTGTTCGGCGGCACGTTCTTCGTGTTCAGCGACTACTGCCGCCCGTCCGTCCGCCTGGCCGCGCTCATGAAACTGCCGGTGATCTACGTCTTTACGCACGACAGCTTCTACGTCGGCGAGGACGGCCCCACGCACGAGCCGGTCGAGCACATCGCGGCGCTGCGCTGCATCCCGGGGCTGACCGTGATCCGCCCGGCCGACCCCACCGAGACCGGCGCCGCCTGGGTCGCGGCGCTGCAGCACAAGCAGGGGCCGGTCGCGCTGCTGCTCACGCGCCAGAACCTCGCCGTGCTCGACCGCACCGTCTACCCGGCGGCAAACAACCTGGAAAAGGGCGCCTACACGCTCTGGCAGAGCGGCACCGGCACGCCGGACCTCACGATCATCGCCACCGGCTCCGAGGTCGAGATCGCCCTCGCCGGCGCCAAACAGCTTGCCGGCGCCAACGTGCGCGTGGTGAGCATGCCGTCGTGGGAGCTCTTCGCCGCGCAGCCGCAGGAGTACTGCGACAGCGTGCTCGACCCCGCGTGCGTCAAGCGCCTGGCCGTCGAGGCCGGCACATCCTTCGGCTGGGAGCGCCACATCGGCCGCGGCGGCACCGCCATCACCCTCGACACCTTCGGCGCCTCCGGCGCCTACAAGGACCTGGCCCTGGCCTTCGGCTTCACGGCGGAAAACGTGGCGGCCAAGGCAAAGGCGCTCCTGTAAGCCAGGAGACTGTCGGCCAAAGGCCCTGAACCGATCCGAGGCCTAAGTCCGACAGTCTCCTCGCAGCGGGTTGAAGGCAACGCATCACCTTCCCGTCGCCCCCAGTCGCCAACCCTTTACAAAAATCGCCAAAAGAGATTCTGCTGAGCAAACGGGTACGCGAAGCGGGCCAGGAAAGTGGCAGGTGACGCAATCCCTGTAGCGCAGCGCGGCGCGCAGCGCCGCGACCTGCCGCAGAACTCGCACGTCTGCGCCGCACAGCGGCGCACTACAGTTGGGGAACGGCCGGGACTGTCGAGCCGATGTGGTCAATATGTCCGGAACCGCAGATTAACGATTGAAGAGATCCGAGTCATGAAGTGCGTATTCCGCAAAGGTGAAATGACCTTCAACAATCGGCAATGGTGCACGCGGAGAGGGAGCAAGACAATCGTCCACCGCTATCGTCGCCCGCTATCGTCCACCGGTTGAAGGAAAGTTGTGGTGGGCGGATGGTGGCAGGTGGAGGGTGGATGGCACACTTAGTCGCCACTCGTAGTCGGTTACGCTTAGTCGAACGGCTTAGTCGGTTAAGTGGGGCGGTTAAGGGTAAGGGGAAACGGGTTCCGTTTGGCTGATCAGGAAAACCGGAAAGCAGGAATTGAATTGCCCCCACTTCCTTCACCCGTTTGGTGCGGAAAGACGCCTGTACATTTCGCGTTGTATCCAATTCACCTCCAAGGTTTTATGACGACAGCGTTCAACTGCGGAGCAGTTGAACTGCCGTTTCTAGGTTGAGTCTTCGCCACCCGCGGGCAGCGGGTGGCTCAACTAGGAGACTGTCGGCAAAAGGTGCCGGATCGATCGCAAACGTACGTCCGACAGTCTCCTAGAGGCCCTGCAGGTGCGGGTTGGTCCGCCGCTCCACGGCCAGGGTGGTGGCCGGCCCGTGGCCGGCGATCACGCGGGTGTCATCCGGCAGCGCCAGAAGCTTGGCCAGCGACCGCTTGAGCTGGCGCCAGTCGCTGCCCGGCAAATCGGTACGGCCGACCGAGCCGGCAAAAAGCGTGTCGCCGGATAGCAGCAGCTTCTGCGATTCGAAGTAGAGGCAGATGCACCCCGGTGTGTGCCCGGGCGTGCAGACGACGCGGGCCTCGAGCCCTCCCTCCGCGAACAGGGCGCCATCGGCGATGGAAGTCTGCAGCGCGGCCGGCAGGTGCGGCGCCGCGGGGTAGGCGGGCGGCAGGCGATTGACCGCGGAGAAGGCCCACTTCGCATCCGCGGCCTGCATCCAGACCGGCGCGGGGTGGGTTGCCAGCAGGTCGTCGAGCGCGGCGACATGGTCAATGTGGCCGTGCGTGCAGACATAGCGCGCCACCTGCAGCTTGTGCCGGTTCAGGCAGCCGCGGATAAGGTCCGCATCCGCACCCGGGTCCACAACCCAGGCCAGCGCCGGATCCTGCCACAGCACCAGGCAGTTCACCTCGAAGTCGCCAACGGTCAAAAGCTGTTCTTGCATGGTTCACAGCATAAGATGCCGGACCGCGGCGCGCAAGACAGGATGGATGCCCCCCATTCTACGGACAGGATCTTTGCGCCAGGCGGGCGTCAGCCCGCAACCCAAAAAATGAACAAATCAAGGACACCGAGAGCGCAGAGAGGAACAGTGACCACAGAGAAATTCTTGGCTGCAATTTGCGCGCCGGCCGCAGCCGAAAAAAACTTCTCTGTGCTCTCTTTCTTTCTCTGTGCCCTCTGCGTCCTTCCATGCTTCCGCATACCGGAGCCATCCCCCCGCATCACGCCTGGCCCGGCAGGAGCAGCCCGTTTTCCAGGCGCAGGACACGGTCGCAGCGCGCGGCAACTTCGGGCGCATGCGTCACCACCACCAGCGCGTGGCGGTGCTGCTGCGCCAGGCCGAAGAGCAGCTCCAGGATCTGCGCGCCCGTGTCGCGGTCCAGGTTGCCCGTGGGCTCGTCGGCCAGCAGGATGCGGGGGGCGTTCATGAGCGCGCGCGCCAGGGCCACGCGCTGCTGCTCGCCGCCGGAGAGCTCCAGCGGCGTGTGCGTGGCGCGGTCCGACAGCCCCACGTGCCCCAGCAGCTCCAGCACGCGCGCCCGGGCCCGGGCGTGGTTTTCGCCGATGGCCATGGCCGGCAGCATGACGTTCTCCACCACGTCCATCTCCGGCAGCAGGTGGTAGGACTGGAACACGAACCCGATCTGCCGGGCCCGCAGCACGCTGCGCTCGCGCGGCGTCAGCGCGTAGAGCGACGCGCCGCCGATGCGCACCTCGCCGGCCTGCGGGCGGTCGAGCCCGCCCAGCAGGTGCAGCAGCGTGCTCTTGCCCGTGCCGCTGCGCCCGACAATGGCCACGCGCTCGCCGGCCCCCACCGTGAACGACGCCCCCTTGAGGACCGACACGGTCTTGTGCGGCAGGATGTAGCTCTTGTGAAGGTCTGTGGCTGTGAGCAGGGCTTCCATGGGGCAAACGTCTCCTCGCTACTCCCGGCGCAGCGCCTGGACCGGGTCCATGCGCGCGGCGCGCCAGGCCGGGAAGAAGCTGGCCAGGGAGCAGAATGCAATCACGGCCACGGCCACCTGGGCAATCTCGGACGGGATCACCCGCCACGGGATGTGGTCCAGGCCGTAGATGCTCTTGGGAAACACCTGCACGCCGCAGGCCGCCAGCGCCTCCACGAGGTGCTGGAGGTTGTGCAGCACGAGGTACGCCAGGCCGATCCCCAGCGCCGTGCCGAGGAAGCACTGGATCCAGCCGTACAGCACAAAGGTCCAGAGCACCTGCCGCGACGAGAACCCCAGCGCCTTGAGCAGGCCGATCTCGTCGGTCTTCTGCACGGAGATGACGATCAGCGTCACGGTGACGCAGAAGATCGCGACGATGGTGATGAACATCAGCAGGATGACCATCATGTTTTTTTCCACGGCGAGCGCGTTGAAGAGCACGCGGTCGACGGTCTGCCAGGTCTGCACCGCGTAGTTCGGGCCGAGCTCGCCGCGGATGGCGGCGACGCAGGCGTCGAACGCCCGGAGGTTCTGGGGGTCGGCGGTCTTGACGTGGATGCTCATGGCGCCCTGCCGCATCCCCATCAGGTCGCGCGCCACGCCGAGGGAGGTGATGATGAACTCGCTGTCAAAGTCGCGCTGGCCGGCCTCATAGATGCCGCGCACGGTGAGCTCCTCGGGGAACCTGACCTGGTTGGTGTGGATCAAGTTCATGGGCGAATGCAGCAGGATGCTGTCGCCGACCATGACGCCCAGGCTGCGGGCCATGTCGATGCCCAGCACCACGCCGTCCCGGGAGAGGTCGAGCGAACCCTCCACCAGGTTGGTCGCCTGCAGCATGCGGCCGGCGCGCTCCGGGTCCACGCCGATCACGATGGGCGCCAGGATGCGGCGGTGATATTCCGCCAGCACGCGCGTCTCAATGCCGGGCGAGGCCGCCACCACGCCGGGAAGGGCCTCCAGGCGGCGGCAGAGGGCCTCCTCGCGGTCGAGCCACCCCTGCTGGGCCTGGATGGTGACGTGAGGCTTGAAGGCCAGGATCTTCTCGCGCCACATGTCGCCGAATCCGGTCATGACGGCGCGCACGATGATGACGATCGCCACGCCCAGGACCACGCCCAGCACGGAGAAAACCGTGACCGCGGACGTCACGGAGCGCTTCGGCTTCAAATATTTGAGCGCGAGGAAAAGGGCAAAGGGCATGCTTCCACTCCAGGGCAACAACCGCCCACAGCATACCTGCCGCGGATGCCGGTGGCAATGCGTGTGTCGCCGGAGCCAGCCGTTCGGGTGCGATTGCAGTTCGTGAAAGGGCGAGAGTTAGATTTTACCGCGAAGGACGCGAAGATCATGCGTGGAAGCCCTGTCATGTTTGGGAATGCTGTGTTCTGGCACTGCAAACGCCACCGCGCCTGCAATCAAAAGGCTGTCCTCCAGGTTGAGGACACTTTCACAAAAGCAGCCGGCGCGCAAGTAACGGGTGCCTTGGCAAACAAAACCGGTGGTTCAACGCAGAAAAGGCCGCGTTTCCCCGCTTCGCGACCTTCGCGGTAAAGAATGGTTGCGCATCTCGCCTCTCCACGAACTAACATCGCACCCCAGCCGTTCGGGCGCATGACAGAGTTGATGGAAAAGCCTGCGGGCTCAACTGTAGCGCGCCGCTGTGCGGCGCGGCCTGCCGCGGAACTCGCGCGTCCGCGGCGCGCAGCGCCGCGCTACAGTGTGATGTTTGCGATTTCAGTGGCAGGTGTGGCCAAAGAATGATTCGCCCGTCAACTCTGCCATGCGCCCCGGCAGTTCTCACTGGCTGGTTTTGAGTCTTCGCCACCCGCGGGCAGCGGGTGGCCCAACTAGGAGACTGTCGGCAGAAAGCCCTGGACCGATCCGAGGCCTAAATCCGACAGTCTCCTAGTGCTGCTGCTCGCTGGCGATGATCTCCAGCATCCGGCTGAGGGCGGCGGCGGTCTCACCCTGGCTGCGCTGGATCGACTGGCAGAGGTTCGATATGTCGGCGCAGTGGTGCAGCGTGGTCATGCGCGCCTTCTCCATGGTGGAGCGGCGCTCCTTGAGGCTGGCGATGACTTCCTCGAGCTCGGCGATCCGCTGCTCGGCGCGCGCCAGCATGCGGCGGGTGTAGAAAAGCTGCCCGATGGTCTGGTCCCGGGTCAGGTCGAGGTCCTCGACGTTCATCCCCTCGGGGATCGGAACCTGCACTTCCTTGGCGCACTCGATGCAGTGGGTCAGCAGGCCGGCGCCGCGGCAGTCAATGCAGAGGCTGTGCCCGCAGTGGGGGCAGTTGAAGAGAATGTCGGTCGGCCGGATGTCGTCTTCCGTGGCGTCGCTCGCCTGCAGCTTCTGCGTGTCCCGGAGCGCTTTGGGTGCCTGTTTCATGCCGCCCCCGGCCTGTCGCGCGATCAAAGGCTAATCCGGACAGGCTGCTACGCCTTGATGACTTTTCCCTGCTTGATGCAGGAGGTGCAGACAACGCGGCGGACGGACGTCCCGCCTTCCTTCGCGCGGACGCGCTGAAGATTGGGCAGAAACCGGCGCTTGTTGATGCCGGTCGTGTGCATGCCGATGCCGCCCTTGTACTTGGCGAGACCGTGCCGCACAATGGTGTTGCCCACGCGCGGACCCTTGCCGCAGATATCACAAACCCTGGCCATAACCGTTCACTCCTCGGGGAAAGGGTTGAGATCGTAGCATCACCCCCGCGGGATCGCAAGTGCGTTTTACGGGCTGTTGTAATGGGTCAGTGACGGGGTGGCCACGCTCTGGCCGAGTAAGCTGGAGTAGGTCGGGCATTCCTGCCCGACCGGGTCGGCCAGGAATGGCCGACCTACTTCTGAACCCGTCAGCCATCCCGTCAGCGTTTGGCCTCACTCGTCCTCGTCCGTCGTCCTCGAGTGCCACTCCTTTGGATTTCGAGTACGACGGACGAGGACCGCTCACGTCGCTCGCTGAGGACGAGGACGATGTATCCACATTCCATCCAGTCGCGATCCATCAAAAATCTGCGGTTTTGCGGTTCCCTCTCTTTCTCTCCCCCCGGCCTGCCTCCCTCCAACACCCGCGCCACGCGATCCGCAGCCAACCGCAACATGTTCAACCGCAGCGTGTTGAAGGCAGCGCATCACCTTCCCGCCAACCCCTGCCGCTAACCGACAGCGGGCCCCTTCTGCGAGAGTTAGCGCCTTTCCGGTCAACATGCACGTTATTGCGTGTGTCTTGCAGCATCCAAGTGGAAGGACACCGAGGCCACAGAGAAGGAAAGAGAGCACAGAGAAAAAATCATGCTGCGGCGGCAGGCTCGCCGGCCGCAGTCAGGCATTTCTCTGTGGTCTCTGTTCCTCTCTGTGCCCTCGGTGTCCGGAGCTGGAATTCCTGGCGCGCTACTCTCGCAGTCCCAAATCCTCGCCTAAGACGGAACTTCATCCCGTTGGCGAACCACGAAACGCACGCCTGCTTGGCGTCGCGGAGCTCCGCCCTTGTCTCCAAAATGCGTCATAGAGCAGAGATCGATGATGAAAAATGGAGGGCGGAGCTCCGCGACGCCAAGCGGGCAACAGGCGAAAGGCATGTTTACAAGCGAAGGGGTCGGTCTTAGGCGAGGATTTGGGGCAGTTACGCCCCCTTGACACCCACCCCCCCGACCCGCGACACTTGCCCCGTCCGCCACGCCGGGCGGGCAGGCTTTCGCAACCCGGTCGTCCCCGTCCTCAAACATCTCGCCATGGACAACACCGATCTTTTCACCTCTTCCCCGGACGCGGCGCCGGACGGCGCCGCGGGCGCCGCGCCGCCGCTGGCTGCGCGCATGCGGCCGGAGCGGCTGGAGGAGATCCTCGGGCAGGACCACCTGCTCGGCCCGGGCAAGCTGCTGCGCCGCGTGATCGAGGCGGACCGCCTCACCAACCTGATCCTGTTCGGCCCGCCCGGCACAGGCAAGACCTCGCTGGCCGAGGTCGTGGCGCGCGTCACCCGCCGGCGCTTCGTGCGCGCCAGCGGCGTCACCTCCAACGTCGCGGCGCTGCGCAGCATCTGCGAAACCGCCCGGCACTCGCGCGCCACACAGTCCACGGTGCTGTTCATCGACGAAATCCACCGCTTCAACAAGTCCCAGCAGGACGTGCTCCTCCCCTACGTCGAGGACGGCAGCCTCACGCTCATCGGCGCCACCACCCACAACCCGCAGGTGTTCGTCAACGCCCCCCTCACCTCGCGCTCGCTGGTGTTCGAGCTGCGCCCGCTGGACGAGGCGGCCATCTGCACGCTGGTGCAGCGCGCCCTGGCCGATCCCGACCGCGGCCTCGGGCGCTCCCGCGTGAAAATGACCCCCGACGCGCTGGCGTTCCTGGCGCAGGTGTGCGAGGGCGACGCCCGCCGCGCCCTGACCGCGCTGGAGGTTGCCGCCCTGAGCACGCCGCCGGACGCCGCCGGCATCGTCCGCCTCGACGCTGTGGTGATGCAGGACAGCGTGCAGCGCAAGATGGTCTCGTACGACCGCGACGAGGACGGCCACTACGACACCATCTCGGCGTTCATCAAGAGCGTGCGCGGCTCCGATCCCCACGCCGCCACCTACTGGCTGGCCAAGATGCTCGAGGCGGGCGAGGACCCGCGCTTCATCGCCCGCCGGCTCCTGATCCTGGCCAGCGAGGACATCGGCAATGCCGACCCGCGCGGCCTGACGCTCGCCGCCTCCGCCACGCAGGCCGTGGAGTACGTCGGCATGCCCGAGGCGCGCATCATCCTCGCCCAGGCCACCACCTACCTGGCCACGGCGCCCAAGAGCAACGCCGCCTACCTGGCCGTGGAGCAGGCCCTCGCGGATGTGCGCGAGGGGCGCGTGCAGGCCGTGCCGGAACATCTCAAGAACATGCACGTGCAGGCCATCGGCCGCGAAGGGCTCGACGACGCCTACCGCTACCCGCACGACTTTGCCGGCCACTTCGTGGAGCAGGCCTACCACCCCACCGGCAAGCGCTACTACACGCCCACCGATCAGGGGTACGAGGAGACCATCCGCAAGCGCATGGCCGCGCTGGAGGCAGGTCACGTTGGCTGAGCGGTCCGGGGTGACGCGGTGAAGAAACTAGCAGCCTGTCGGATTTAGGTTTTGCGTCTGCACAAACTGTCTGCCGACCAGGCTGCTAGCAGCTTGGTCGGCACAAAACTTGTGAAGGTACGGCGCTAAATCCGACAAGCTGCTAGCGGAACAGCTCGTTGATGTCTAGCGCCCGGACGTCGACCTCCTGCAGCGGCGGCAGGGCGCTGAAGCGCACCAGCTGCAGCAGGCTGCCGGTCTCGTCCGTGGGCGTGCGCATGTCGCGCACCTGCGCCCAATCCACCTGCCGCACGTGCGGCCGGACCTGGCCGGCCATGGGAAGGGGCGTGCGCGTCATCAGCACCCAGTGCGCCGCCGTGGTCAGCCGCCCCGGCTGCGGGTCGGAGACGGCCCCCAGCAGGCACAGGTTCAGGTCGCGCCCCATGGCCTTGCAGAGCGGCAACAGATCAATGTGCCAGTTGCTGATGTGCACGGCCAGGATGCCATCCGGCGCCAGGCGCTGCAGGTAGAGCTGAAACGCCTCGCGCGTGGCCAGGTGAATGGGGATGGCGTCGCCGCTGTAGGCATCCACAACCAGCACGTCGTAGCGCGGCTCGCGGCGCGCCGCCTCGGCCGTCAGGGTCTTGCGCGCGTCCCCGACAGCGATCTGCACCTGCGCCGGACAGTCGGCCAGGTAGGTGAACAGGTTCGTGTTCCCGGCCACGGCCACGACCTGCGGGTTGATCTCCAGGAACCGGTACACATCGTGGGTGCGTCCATAGGCCGCCAGGGTCCCCGCACCCAGGCCGATGATGCCCACGCGCAGCGCGCGGTTCGTAAAGGCCGGATGCTGCGAGAGGGCGAGCCCGCCACCCAGGGGTCCGTAGTAGGTGGTTCCCAGCCGCGACAGCCGGGGGTGCAGGCTCTGCAGGCCGTGCATGGTCTCGCCGTTCAGCAGCGAATGCTGGCGGAAACTGTTGGGTGGCTCGGTCACCCGCAGCGCGCCATAAAAGTTCCGGGCGCGGTAGATCACGTCGTGCCCCCGGCCGGCCAGCTGCCAGGCCAGCAGCAGCGGCACGGCCAGGCAGACCAGGAGCATCGCCTCGTTCAGCCCTGCCAGCTCCCGGTGATTCATCCGCCACACAAACCACGCCACCAGCGCCGCGCAGAAGACCAGCGCCAGCGGGTACTCCAGCACCTGCCGGAACAGGAGCGGCGACAGGAGCGAGGCGGCTGCTCCGCCGCAGGCGCCACCCGCGGCAATGCCCAGGTAGTAGGCCGTCAGGCGGCTGGTGTGCGGCCGGATCCGGAAGAGCCAGCTATGCAGGAAGGTCCCTGCCAGGAGCAGCACGGCACCGCCGCGCAGCATTTCAACCAGGAAGCTCCCGCCCCGCGCCGCCTTGATCCCGTACGCGCTCTGCACGCCCAGGGCGGCCGCGGCCAGGCACACCCAGAGCGGCAGGGCCTTGTGCGCCCACCCGGAGAAGCCGAGGGTGTAGCTGAACAGGAAGGCGCCCAGCAGGAACACCCACATCAGCGGCACGGGCTCCACATCCAGCGACAGGTGGTTGGTCACCGCCACCAGCAGGTAGCTGCTGCAGGCCGGCAGCGCGAACCAGAGCCAGGAGCGCGAGAGGGCGACGGGGAAGATGGCCGGTCGCGGGTCAGGTGTCGAGGAAACCCGGGAGCCGCATTCCGCCGCGCCTGAAGCCGCTGCTTCTGGCGTGCTGCTGGACGCTGGACGCCGCGCCACAACCACAACCAACAGCGCGTACACCAGCAGCCCCGCCGTCCAGCCGGCCAGCTGCCACGTGAGCGGGACCTGCGGCTCCACGGCCAGCGGATAGGCGAACAGGCCGAGCAGGGAGCCGAGGTTGGAGACCGCATACAGGCCGTACACGCCGCGGTCGTCGCCGCGCTGCGCCAGCCAGGCCTGCAGCAGCGAACTTCCCGCGGCCAGCAGCACATACGGCAGGCCAACCCCCAGCACCACGCAGGCCAGCACCTCCAGCAGCGGCACGGAGGAGCCCCCCACCTGCGGCAGCAGCCAGCCGCGGAGAGCCAGCAACCCGCACATCCAGGCCACAGCCAGCGCCAGCAGGCAGCCATGCAGGCGGCGCTGGCGGTTCAATGGCCACCTGGACAGCCCGTGTGCATAGCCGTATCCCGCGAGCAGCAGGATCTGGTAGGCGGCCAGGCAGGCGGTCCAGACCGCGGCGGACCCGCCAAAGGACGGCAGCAGCATGCGCCCCATCATGGGCTGCACAAAGAAGAGCAGGAACGAGCCGAGAAAAATGGTCAGCGGCATGAAGATGGGGCGAGGCATGCGGAAAGAATAGCACGGGAAGCGAGGCTGGAAAACGGAAACACGAAGAAGTGGGCGTACAGTGAAAGGCGCAGACATGCTTGATCGTAAAAAAGGCTGTATTTGCTTCTTCGCAACCCGCCGTCGGCGGGTTGCTCAACTAGGAGACTGTCGGCAAAAAGCTCTGGCCCGATCCGAGGTCTACGCCCGACAGTCTCCTAGGTAGCGTGAACCAGAAGGTGCTGCCTGCGCCCACGGTGCTCTCCACGCCGATCTGCCCGCCGTGCGCCTCCACCGCCAGCCTGCAGAACGTCAGGCCCAGGCCGGTGGAATAGCGCTTCGTGCCGCCCTGCGCGCCAGCCTGCCCGAATTTCTCGAAAATTCTCGCCTGATATTCGGGCGGGATGCCCGACCCCTGGTCCCGCACGGTCACCTTCAGGAGGCCCGGTCCGTCCTGGAGACCGATGGCAATCGGCTTGCCTCGCGGCGAGAACTTGGCGGCGTTTGCGATCAGGTTGTCCAGGATGCGCCGAAGCAGGGCCGGGTCGCAGGACACGACCGGATCACCGGTCTGCGCCTCCACGGTCACCGCACGCTCTTCCAGCAAGCCGCGCAACCCCGCCACCACGTTCTGCGCCAGGTCCCGGAGATCGCAGGGCATCCGCTGCACCGGCATCTGCCCGCTTTCCATCCGGCTGACGTCCAGCAGCGAGCTGATCATCTCGATCAGCATGCTCGCCGCGCTGGAGGCCGCCTGCAGGCGCTGCCGGCAGGGTTCAGACAGGGCCTTGCTTTCGAAGGACATCAGCTCCAGGTTCCCGGAGATGCCCATGAGCGGCGAACGCAGGTCATGGACAATCATATACGTGAGCGTATCGCGCTGGCACTCGAGAAGCTGCAGGCGGTCATAGTTGTCCTGCAGCTGCCGGTTTTGCGTTTCCAGCGTCTTCTGCAGATGCCGTATCTGCAGATGCGTCCGGATGCGGGCATGAACCTCCTCCATCTGGAATGGCTTGGTCACATAGTCCACGCCGCCGCAGCCGAAGGCGTTGACCTTGTCCATGGGCTCGTTCAGCGCGCTGACGAAGATGATGGGGACCGCCTGCAGCGACGGCGCGGCCTTGAACTGGCGGCAGGTTTCATAGCCATCCATCTCCGACATGTTGATGTCGAGCAGGACCAGGTCGGGCGGCTCCAGGAGGGCGGAGGTCAGGGCCAGGCGGCCGCGCGGAAAGGCCCGGACCTGGCGAAAGCCCCACCCGTGCAGCAAGCCATCCAGGAGCTTCAGGTTCTCCGGGTTGTCGTCCACCACCATGATGCTGGCCGGTATGCCGGCTCCGATTGTCATGTCTTTCCCTCCCGGTTCAGCAGGCTGACCAGCCGGTCATAGTCATATTGATCCGCCAGGGCGCGCAGCGCATCGGCAGCCTGCGGGTCGATCCCGGCAATCTCCTGCAGCACGCCGTCGATCCTGCCCTTTTCGCCGATGCCGACCGCCTGGAGCAGCCTGTCCCGCAGCGCCTGCGGCAGCCCGGCCAAACGCTCCGGGGTTAAGGGCGGGGCGGTTTTCGCGTCAGGCACGGCGGCTTCCCCGGCATAGCGAAAGCGCAGTCCGAGATATCGGGCCATCTTTTCGAAGAGCTCGCTAACCTCTAACGGTTTGGTCAGCAGGTCCACCATGCCGGACGCGCGCGCTTGCTGAAAGTCCCCGTCGAGGGCCGACGCGGTCAGGGCGATGACCACCGTCTCGTCGCCCCCGGGCTGTTCCTTGATCCGCCGGGTGGTCTCGCAGCCGTCCATGTCCGGCATGCGCAGATCCATCAGGACCAGCTGCGGTTTCCATTCCGCCCATACGCGCACGGCCGCTGCGCCGCTGTCGGCCTCGCGCACCTCGCATCCCACCTGCTGCAGAAAGGAGGTCAGCCAGTCGCGGTTGCTCCCGTTATCATCCACCACCAGCACGCGCATTTCGCCCTGCCCCGGATCCAGGCCGGTCACCTGTCTCGCGGGCTTCTTTTCCGCCACGCCGGCCGCATCGCTCACGCGGATGGGGATGGCCACGCGGAAGGTGCTCCCCTGCCCCTCCCGGCTGGTCAGCGTGATGTCGCCCCCCATCAGCCGCGCATATTCCCGGCTGATGGTCAGGCCGAGACCGGCGCCGGTCTCATGCGGCTGACCGCTCCGGGCCTGCTCGAACTGGCCGAACAGCCGGGCGCTGTCTGCCACGGCGACGCCAATCCCGGTATCCTCAACTTCCAGTTCCAGCCAGACCCGGCCGGACAGGTCCGTGCGACTGGCGGCGCGCAGCTCGACGTGGCCATGGTCGGTGAACTTGACGGCGTTGCCGCACAGGTTGACGAGGATCTGGCGAATGCGCCCGGCATCCGCCACCCCGTAGCGGATGCAGTCCTCGCTCCGGACCAGGCGGAGCTCCAGCCCCTTGGCCACGGTGCGCAGGCGGAGCATGGCGATCAGGTCATCGAGCAGGGCATGCAGATCAAAGGGGGCCGGCTCAATGGAAATGCGGCCGGCTTCGATCTTGGCCATCTCCAGCACGCCGTTGATCAGCTCCAGAAGATGGTCGCCGCTGCGCTGGATGATGGCGAGCTTCTCCCCGAAGGCGGCAGGAACCGCGGCGTCGCGGCGCAACAGCTGCGCGTAGCCCAGGATGGCGTGTAGCGGGGTCCGGATTTCGTGGGACATGCTGGCAAGAAACGCGCTCTTGGCGCGGCTGGCCGCATCCGCCGCACGCTGCGCCTCGGACAGCTGGCGGGTGCGCTCCTCCACCCGTTGTTCCAGCTCTTCCCTGGCCTGTTTCAGCTGTGCCTCGGCCTGCTTGCGCACCGTGATGTCGCGAATCACGCTGATCAGGACCGTCTGCCCGTCCACCCGCGTGCCTTGCGTGCTGACCTCCACGGGAAACACGGAGCCATCCTTGCGGCGGTGAACCGTCTCAAAGAGAAGGCCTCGACCCGCTGCTGCCTGCGCCATCTGGGATGCCACTCCCGCGTGCTGGCCTGTCTCGCGCAGGTTATAGATCGTCAGGGCCAGGAGCTCCTCGCGGCAATACCCGTATGCCGCCACGGCTGACGGGTTGGCCTCCACGATCTGCGCGTCCTCCGCGCGAATCTGCAAGATGATATCGCGGCTGTTGGCAGCCAGCAGCCGGTACCGCTCTTCGCTTTCCCGGAAGGTCTGCTGCGCCGCACGCTCCTGAATTTCAGCCCGATAGAGTCGCGTCAGGGCGTCCTTCTGCTCCCGCTGCCAGAACAGGGCGCTCACCAGCAGCGCCCCTGCCAGCAGCATGAAAACCAGCAACACGATCAGCCAGGCCTGCGCGTGCCACGCCTCGAACACCTCACTCTGGTCCTCTTCCGTCGACATGACCCACGACGAGCCCGGCACCTTCGCCAGAACAGCGAGCACAGGTATGCCGCGGTAGTCCAGGGCGCTGTACGCACCCGCCCGCCCCGCGGCCGCCATCACATAAGCCGCGCGAGCTTGCGACAGGGGAATGCTCAGCCGCATCGCCGTGTTGGTCTGAAATCGCAGGTCGTTCAGGACAACCATGCGGTCGCCTTCCCGCTGCGCAATCACGGTCTCCGCCGTCCGGCTCACCACCGGCCAGAGCTTGATCAGCGGGTAGAGAAAGACGCGGGGGTCGATCCTCAGGATGATGGCGTGGGTTGCCGCCGG
The DNA here is from genome assembly GCA_037144015.1 of bacterium. Lineage (GTDB taxonomy): Bacteria > Verrucomicrobiota > Kiritimatiellia > RFP12 > CAIWXQ01 > CAIWXQ01. The sequence continues at coordinate 20,578 of JBAWXQ010000003.1, read as the reverse complement.
ATTGCCGCGGATCATGCCGCGCACGGGCGCAACCACGCTCAAACACGGCGCCTGCGTTTTCTCGCACCATTCGAAGTTGCCCAGCACCGGCTGACCCGTGCGGAGCGCTGCCTGCAAGGCGTCACGCTGCGCGCCGCACAGCTCGCCGGTCGCGCCGGCGCTATGGACCAGGATCAGCCCGGCGGCATCCGCCAGCAGGCCATCGGTATAATGCTGATGCCGCAGGAACGGGGTCAGTGTGGCCAGGATCGCCTGGCTCTGCGCGGCGGTCAGCGCGGCCAGGCTGGATGGCAGCACATCCTTGAGCGCGACATGATCGGCAATCTGTCCCGCGTCATCGAGCACGTCGTGGCGCCAGGACATGATCGACGCCATCTTAAGCTGGGAAATAGCGGTAAGGGCCTGTTCCGCATTCGCTTGCGCCTGCCGTTTATGCGAACAATAAAACCAGATGCCGCCAGCCAGAACCATTACGACCGACAGCAGAATGAATGCACCCAACCTGCGCATAGAAGTTCCCCGGCAGCCTGTCAAACCTGATACCGGCAGGCTGCCATCCTGCAATGGACAATACTACATGACCTCCCGTGATTTGGCCAACCTTACAATTGGGTCAGGGGTCAGTCATGATCGTGCCAAACAGCTCTTCATCGGTCGGCGGCGTGCCCGGCACGGGAGAGGAGACCCACGTGTAGTTCAGCATGTGCTCCCAGGTGATGTTCGAGCTGCTGATGTTGCCCCCCCACGTCCCGCACCCCAGGGTCAGTGACATGGGCATGCCGTTGGCCCAGGACCCGGAGTTGGCCAGGCACTGCGGCTGGCGGATCATGATGCGCGACACCTTGACCTTCAGCGCCAGCTCCCGCACGCGCAGGTCGCTCGTGGTGTGGATGCCGCAGGAATGTCCCGCGCCGCAGTGCGTGGCGATCCGGTTGACCAGCGCAATGGCGTCATCGAACGTCTTCCACCTGTAAACCGCCAGCACAACCGAGAGTTTTTCGCGCGAAAAGGGGAACGCCTCGCCCACGCCAGTCTCCGGGACCAGGAAGAAGCTCTTTCCCGCCGGCAGCTCAATTCCCGCCAGCTTCGCGATCGCCGCGGCGGGCTGCGCCACGACCCCCCGGGTCAGAACGTGCTTCACGGGGTCCCACATGACTGCCTCCAGCCGCGCCTTTTCCGCGGCGCTCACCCAATAGCCGCCCGCGGCCTCCAGCTCCCGGATCATCCGGTCGTGGATGTCCTCCTGGATCGCCAGGGCGTTCTCCGCGGAACAGCTGGTGGCATGGTCGAAGGTCTTGGACCGCATGATCTTGTCGGCGGCATCCCTGAGGTCCGCGGTCTCGTCGATGACGCACACGGCGTTGCCGCAGCCCACGCCGTAGCTCGGCGTGCCGCTGGCATAGGCGGCCTGCACCAGGCCGGCGCCGCCCGTGGCGAGCACCAGGTCGCACTGCTTCATCAATTCCAGGCTGGCGTCCAGCGACACCGGGTCCATGCCAATCACCAGATCCTCGGGCCAGCCCCGCTTCTTCAGGACCTCCCGCACCGCATTGACTGCCAGGGTGCAGGTTTTCAGGGCCTTCGGGTGTGGAGACAGGATGATGGCATTGCGGGTTTTCAGGGCCCCCAGGATCTTGACGAGGGGCGTGGCCTCGCCGTTGGTCACCGGCACAATGCCGCCGATGACGCCGACAGGCTTGGCGATCTTCTGGATTCCCGTGCGCGGATCGTCAAAGACCACCCCCACGGACTTCCGCCCCTTCATGTCGCGGAACGTCCCCCTGACCTTGTCCTCGATCTTCCGAACCTTATCCGGAACATTCCCCATGCCGCTTTCCGCGACCAGCGTTTCCGCCAGCATCCGGGCGAGCCCGGGGTTGACTGCCGCCCACGCCACCCGCGCGGTCAGATCGTCCACCTGTTCCTGAGATGCAAACTCGATGGCCGCCTGCGCCTGGCGCGCCCGCCGCACCCATGCCGCAACCATCGCCGAGGCCTGCTGCCGTGTCATCACATCCCGCTCCCGTTCCTGCCCTTCAGGGTCAGACCTGTACAATAGACTTTTCGATCTTTTCCATTCTCTCAGCCAGCGTCGTGTTGCCAATCATCCTGGCTGCCAACCGGTGCCGCTGCCGGCAGACACCCGCATCTGTCTTGTACCCGAAATACTCGCCCACGGCACGCTGACTTTTCCCGCTTAACCGGCAACACAGTTCGATCGCCATGGCCTTGGCGATTCCGGCATGACGACCGTGGCAATGCAAGGCATCCCGCTGCAGGCCGCAGGCCTCCAGCACCGCATGCTCAACCGCAGCCAATTCCGGCCGACGGTCCTGAGGCCATGCGATGTCCCCCGCCGCCGCGCACCTCCTCTTGTTTGCTTTCAACTCCGCAGCCACCTCATCCATGTAATCTTGGTCTCCGATCGCATACCCGTTGGCGTTGGCCGCCTTCAGATACTTCTCGTCATCCACGCAGGCCATCTGCTCTGCGTGCTTCCGGTAGGCTTTCCTCCGCCCCGGCATCCCGCCGCTGCCGACGAGGTCGAGCCAGCGATAGTCGATCCGCGATTCTGCCTCTGCCCATCCCGCATAGCCCCGGTAGCTACTCCAGGCGTAACGGTTTAACCGCCGCAGAATTTCCTGCGCCGGTCTGCCCGCCCAACCCTTCCTTTTCACCGGGTTCAGGTGAATATACCGGATCAATCCCAGGATGTACTCATCGCCACTCACGAGTTTCGCCCCGTATCGCCCCTGCCAGCAATGCCCGGGCCGTGTGTGCCGATACCGGAAATACATCCCATACGCCGTGTTCAGCCGCTGCATGAACCGCTGCACATTCCCCTGCGGCGTTTCCACAAACAGGTGGTAATGGTTGGGCATCAGGCAATAGGCATAAAGAATTACCCCGTTTGCCGCGAGACAGTGATCCAACTGGTCCAGAAACCGTTCCCGATCCCCCTGATCAAGAAAGACTTCCTGCCCCCCGTTGCCCCGCTGCGTCAGGTGATACTTCGCCCCGGCAAAAATCAATCTCCACGGCCTTGGCATAGGTCTACCTTCTCACCAGCCCCGTCCGCGTGTCAATGTATATTGTAAAGGTCTGACCCTATCCGAGCACGCGCCCCACCCGGAAAACGCAGCCGTCCAAGTTTTCGTAGATATTTTTGCCTGCCCTTTGGCGCTGGAATCTTCCATACTTGATGGCTATGAATTTGGCCATATTGGCAAGTGCAGGAACCGCGGCGACCGCGTCTTTCATGGAAGATGTGCGTGGCACGATGCTGGCCGGGCTGCAGCATACGTCGCTGGCCCCCCTGCTGGACGAGATCAGCCCTTCCTTCATCGGCGGCAAGATGCTGCGCGCGCGGCTGACCCATGCGGTGGGCGCCGCGTGCGGGACCGACCGCGACACGCTGCTGCATGCCGGCGCGGCCGTGGAGATGGTGCATGCGGCCAGCCTGCTGCACGACGACGTGATCGACGAAGCCATGCTGCGGCGCGGGTCCACGACATTCTGGAAGAAGAAGGGGGTTTCCGGCGCCATCCTCCTGGGGGATCTGCTGGTCTGCCAGTCGCTGCAGCTGCTGCACGGGATTGATGACGGGCGCCTGGGCATGATGCTGGTCCGCCTGGCCGGCGAGATGTGCGACGCGGAGGTGGAACAGGAGCTGGTCACGCGCGAAGCCCCCAAGGACTGGAATCAAAGCGTTTCCATCGCCCGGCGCAAGACCGGCTCGCTGTTCGCGTTTGCCGCCACAGCCGCCGACGGAGCGGACGAGGTCCGGTCCGCGGCCCTGCTGGAGGCCGGGTACCGGATCGGAACCGCCTACCAGCTGGCGGACGACATCCTGGATGCCTGCGGCATGGGCGTGGGCGACGGGAAGGACCTGGGCAAGGACGCGCGCAAGGGGAAAAACACGGCGGTGTCCGCCTCCGGCGGGTCCGCTGCCCCGGCGCGCCAGCGCATCCACGACTGCTGCGTCTCCTCCGCGGGGCTGCTGGCCCCCTGGCCTTCTGTACAGGACGCCTGGAATGCATATCTGCAGACTGACTTCAGCCCGGTGGTAAAGCAGTTTTCCGGAAAACAGGAATGGCCACCTTCTCCCTGATCTCCACGCCGAAGCCGGATGACCCGGACCGCCTGCCGCCCAATATCGGGCTGGGCAGCGCGGTGCTGGTTCATAATGTCCGCTGGTTCATCGGGGTGCGGTGGGTGGTGGTGGCTGTGCTGCTCCTGGCCGGGCTGGTCTCCTGGCTGACGCCCGCCCTGGTGACCGCGGTCGGCCTGCACCCGCCCTGTGCATGGACGTGGGCGCTGGCCGCGGTGCTGACCGTGGTGAACGTGCTCTTCTGGATGAGCTCGCGCGAGCTTACGGAAAAATCAGCCGATCAACTGGTGGCCGCTAACATCTGGCTGCAGATCCTGGTCGACCTGGCCGTGGTCACCCTCCTGGTGCACTTCGTGGGGAGCACCAGCATGTTCATCGCTTTCACCTACCTGTTTCACATCGTGCTGGCGTGCATCTTCTTTGCCCCTTTGCAGAGCCTGCTGGTCACGCTGGTGGCCGCTACGCTGTACCTGCTGTGCGTGCAGCTGGAGATTCTGGGGCTCTGGACTTCCTCCCTTACCTTCAACCGGGAGCTCGCCATGTTCCACGCGCTCTCCGCGGTGTTTGTCTGGGTCGTGGTCTGGTACCTGGTCTCATCCCTCTCCAAGACCGTCCGGGAGCGCGGCCGGCTGCTGGAGGCGGCCAACCAGCGCCTGATCGTGGCCGACGAGGAGAAGAACCGGCTGATGCTGCGCACCGCGCATGACCTCAAGGCGCCCTTCTCGGGGATCGAAAGCAACATCCAGCGCCTGAAAATGCAGCACTGGGAGCAGTTGTCCGCCCCTGTGCGGGAGATCGTGGACCGCATCGAGGCGCGCGGCAAGACGCTGTCCGACCGGATCCGGGACATCCTGCTGCTGGGCGATCTGCGGACCCGGACCGAGTCTTTGGTCATGCGGGAGCGGGTGGAGATCGAACACGTCCTGCAGGAGGTCGTCGCCGAACTGGACGGCCGGGCGCAGGCGCGGCGCGTGCAGGTGCAGCTGCGCACGGCACCCCTGGCGACACAGGGGAACTCGCGGCACTACTTCATGCTCTTCTCCAACCTGATCTCCAATGCGATCTCGTACTCGCCGGAGGGCGGCACGGCGGAGGTGTTCCTGCACCAGGGCGAGGCCGGCGTGTCGATCACCATCCGGAACCGGGGCATCGGGATCACGGAGGAGGCGCTGCCGCGCATCTTCGATGAGTATTTCCGCACCAAGGAGGCGGCGCAGTGCAATCCGGCTTCCACCGGCCTGGGGCTTGCGATCGTGAAGGAGATCGCCCAGAAGGAAGAGCTGGAAATCGCCGTCGCCAGCGAGGTCGGGAAGGAAACGACGTTCTCCGTGATCATCCCCGCAAGCCGCTGCGAATTCAGAAGGGACAGCATACCATGGCAAAAATCATGATCATTGATGACGACGCCGAACTGGCAGGCAACATGGCCGCATTCCTGCAGCGCGAGGGGCACGCCGTCAGCCTGTCGCACACGACCGCCGGTGCCGTGGCCACGCTGGCTGCGGCCGGGCCCGACCTGCTGATCCTGGACATGATGTTTCCGGAGAATCCGCTGGGCGGGCTTGATCTGGCAAAGGAGATCCGCGACACGCCGGCGCTCGCCCGGCTGCCGATCATCCTGCTGACCGCCGTGGACCAGCACTTCCCCATGACCTTCCCGACCGACCCGAAGCAGGACTGCCGCCCCATCCAGGACTTCATCGAGAAGCCCGTGGCGCTCAAGGAGCTGCTGAGCCGCATCAACGAGGTGCTGAACCTGCCGGCCCGTGGCGGTCCGGCCAACCCGGGCAGGAAGGGCTGACATGGACACCTCCTCCCTGTGGAGCCTGCTGTATGTGCTGGCCTTCCTGGCCGGCGGCCTGGTGCTGGCCATTGCGCCGCTGGTCCTGGCCTGGCTGCTGGCGCCGCGGCGCACGCGCATGGTGTACCAGAAGACGCTCCGCAGCATTGAATGCGGCATGGAGCCGATCGGCCCGGCCTGGGTCCGGTACGGGGTGGTGTTTTATCTGTACGCGCTGATCTTCGTGGCCTTCTCCGTGGATGTGCTGTTTCTGTTCCCCGTGGCCGCGGTCTACAACGAGGCGCCGGGGTGGCTGCAGCTGGGCGAGGTGGTCCTGTTCGTCGGCATCCTGGCGCTGGTGCTCGTGTACGCATGGAAGAAGGGAGTATTCACTTGGAAAAGCAAGTTGATGTCCCCCCGGGGCTGATCCATTTTTCGAAGCTGGACGAGATCCTGAACCTGGCCCGCGCCAACTCGCTGTGGCCCATGACGTTCGGCCTGGCCTGCTGCGCGATTGAAATGATGGCCACCGGCGCCTCGCGCTTCGACATGGCGCGCTTCGGCTGCGAGGTCTTCCGCCCCTCCCCCCGGCAGAGCGACCTGATGATCGTCTCCGGGACCGTGACCAAGAAAATGAGCACCGCCGTGGTGACGCTCTACGACCAGATGCCGGAGCCCAAGTGGGTGCTGGCCATGGGTAACTGCGCCATCTCGGGCGGGCCGTTCATGTTCCCGGGTCAATACTCGGTGGTGCCGGGCGTGGACAAGCTCATCCCGGTGGATGTCTATGTGCCGGGGTGCCCGCCGCGCCCCGAGGCGCTCATCGAGGGGATGCTGAAGCTCGAGGAAAAACTCACGGGGCGCCGGCGCTGGCCGACGGTGGAGCCCAAGTAGCGGAAAGCTTTTATGTCCGTCAAGGATCTCACAGCCCGGTTTGCCGGCATCGCGGCGCGCGACGCCAACGCGCAGCCGCTCGTGAAGGAAACCGCCCACGCCGCCCGGGGCAGCAGCCTGGACGTGACCGTCCCGCCGGCGCAGGTCGCCGAGGCCGCCCGGATCCTGGATGCGGCCGCATACATGATCGAGGCCATCACGGGCGTGGACTGGCTGGCCGCGCAGCAGATGGAAGTCGTCTACGATTTCACACACCTGGCCTCCGGCGAACGCGTGACCCTCCGGGCGCGCGTGCCCCGCGAGCAGCCGGAGCTGCCGACCCTCTCCGGCATCTACCCGGGCGCCAACTGGCACGAGCGCGAAACGCACGACTTCTTCGGCATCGTGTTCACCGGGCACCCCGGGCTGACGCCCCTGCTGCTGCCGGAAGATGCCCGCTTTCATCCCCTCAGGAAGGATTTTGCGCCGTGAACACAGACGCACAAACCATCCACCAGGAGTCGTTCATCGTCAACCTGGGCCCGCAGCACCCGGCCACCCACGGCGTGCTGCGGATCAAGCTGACCATGGACGGCGAGTACATCGTGGACGCGGAGCCGATCATCGGCTACGGCCACCGCATGCACGAAAAGATGGGGGAGAACCGCTCCTACGCCAAGTTCCTCCCCAACACCGGCCGCATGGACTACGTGGCCGCGCTCTTCAACGGGCACGGCTACGTGGGCGCGGTCGAACGGCTGGCCGGCATCGCCGTGCCGGAGCGCGCCGAATACATCCGCGTCATCACCAGCGAGCTGAACCGCATCGCCAGCCACCTGCTCTGGGTGGGCGCCTTCCTGGTCGACCTCGGCGGCTTCACCCCCCTGCTCTACTGCTTCGACGACCGCGAGCACATCCTCGACCTGCTCGAGTCGGTCACGGGCGCACGCCTGACCTTCTGCTACTACCGGTTCGGCGGCGTGCGCAACGACATCGACGACGACTTCATCGCCGGCACCCGCGCGTACATCCGCCTGCAGCGCTCGCGCATGCCCCTGTACCACGACTTTGTCAGCACCAACATCATCTTCCGCAAGCGCTGCGAGGGGATCGGGCTCATTCCGGCCGAAACCTGCCGCAAATACGGCGCCACCGGCCCGGTCCTGCGCGGCTCCGGCATCGCCTACGACGTGCGCCGGATGGAGCCGTACTCCATCTATCCGCAGCTTGACTTCCACGTGCCGTCCTACCCGGAAGGCGACAACATGGCCCGCTACCGCGTGCGCATCGACGAGATCGCGGAGAGCCTGCGCATCATCGAGCAGGCGCTCGACAAGCTCCCCGCCGGCCCGTTCATGGCGGAGAAGGTCCCCCGGACGCTCAAGCCGCCCGCCGGCGACTGCTACTTCAACGTGGAGTCCGCGCGCGGCAGCTTCGGCGTGCGCGTCATCAGCGACGGCAGCGAGAACGCCTACCGCCTCAAGCTGCGCTCGCCGTGCTTTTCGAACATGAGCCTGTTCCAGGAGTGCTCGCGCGGCATGCTGCTGGCGGATGCGCTGGCGCTGCTCGGCAGCCTGGACCTGGTGATTCCGGACATGGATCGGTGAATGGAATAGTATTCAGAAGACAGAATTCAGAATTCAGAATGAGAATTCGCATTTCATTCTGAATTCTGACTCCTGAATTCTGAATACGTAAAGGGATGTTCATGACGCATGACATGATCATGAGCCTGGTCCGCCTGCTGCTCTACCTGGTCGGCATGATCGGGTTTGCGGCGTTCAACGCGGCCTACCTGTCGCTGCTGGAGCGCAAGCAGGCATCCTGGATGCAGCTGCGCCGCGGCCCCACCGAGGTCGGCCCGTGGGGGCTGATCCAGCCCGTGGCCGACGGCATCAAGCTGCTGACCAAGCAGATCCTGATCCCGCGCGACGCGAATGTCCCCCTCTTCCTGCTGGCGCCCGTCCTGGTGGTGGTGCCGCCAATCCTCTGCCTCGTGACCATCCCCTTCAGCGAGACGATCGTGGCGCACAGCTACAGCCTGGGGCTGCTGATGATCTTCTCCTTCGGGGCCGTCACCATCTTCGCCCTGCTGCTGGCCGGGTGGGCCTCGGCCAACAAGTACGCCAGCATTGCCGCAGCACGCGTCGTGGCCCAGAACATCGCCTACGAGATCCCCCTGCTGCTGGTCGTGATCGCGCTGGTGATGGCCACCGGCTCGTTCAACCTGCACACGATCGTGGACCAGCAGGCCGGCGCCTTCTGGCACTGGAACCTGTTCCGGCTGGGCGTCAACCCGCTGATGCCCGTCTCCTTCCTGATCTTCTTCATTTGCCTGCTGGCCGAGGCCAACCGCGCGCCGTTCGACATGGTGGAGGCCGAGAGCGAGCTCATCGCCGGGGCCTTCACCGAGTACTCCGGCATGGGGTTCGGCCTGTTCTTCATCGCCGAGTACGTCAACATCATCGTCGGCTGCAGCCTGGCTACGATCCTCTTCCTCGGCGGCTGGGGCTGCCCCTTCGGCCTGCTCCCCGGCGCACACTGGTTCCTGATCAAGATGTACGCGCTCTGCTTCACGGTGATCTGGGTGCGCTGGTCGTTCCCGCGCACCCAGTTCTACGGCCTGCTGAACCTGTCGTGGAAAATCCTGATCCCGCTGGCGCTGATCAACCTGCTGCTCACAGCCGTCATGCTGAGCCTCAACCATCCGTCATGATCAACTACGTCAAAGACATCCTCGCAGGCGCGCGGACGCTGGCCGTCGGCATGCGCATCACGTTTGTGCGCATGTTCCACCGCCGCGTCACGCTGGACTACCCCTACAAGAGCCTGACCATGGCCCCCCGCTACCGCGGGCACATCGACCTGACCGTCGACGAGCAGACCGGCCAGCCCCGATGCATCGTCTGCATGGCCTGCCAGCGCGCCTGCCCCTCGGGGTGCATCAAGCTCGACGGCGCCAAGGCCGAGGGCGCCAAGAGCAAGGCCCTGACCGCCTACACGCTCGACTTCACCACCTGCAGCCTCTGCGGCCTCTGCGTGGAGAGCTGCAACTTCAACGCCCTGAAGTTCTCGAAGGACTACAATTTGGCCTCCCTGCGCAAGGAAGACTACCAGCAGATGGACCTGCTGAAGCGGGCGGGAGTTCAGAAATGAAGCGGACACGGAGGACACAGAGAAAAATGAGCGCACAGAGAATCGCCAGCCTCTTTCTCTGTGATCTCCTTTTTCCCAGTGCCCTCTGTGTCCGCACCGGTGTTGTCGAAGAGGCCCTATGAATTACCTTTCACCCGAAACTGTCTATCCTGTGATCAGCGCCCTCTGCTTTGCCGGCGTGGCAGGTGTCACCCTGCTGGGCGCCGCGATGGCCGCGCTGTCGCGGCGCCTGGTGTACAGCGTCTGCGGGCTGGCCCTTTCGTCCGTCGGCCTGGCCGGCCTGTACGTCTACCTGCAGAGCCCGTTCCTGGCGCTGATGCAGATCCTCATCTACGTCGGCGCCGTGTGCGTCGTAATCCTGTTCGCGCTCATGCTGACCGACGCGCAGGACGAGAAGGCCCCGCGGGCGCGCGCCGTCCTGGCCGGCATCGCGAGCTTCCTGGCAGCGGGCATGCTGGCCGTCGCGCTGATCTTGCTGATCGGCAAAACCCGCTGGATGGCCCGGGCCGCGCCCGTGGATGCCGGGAGCGTGCAGGACCTGGGGCGCGCGCTGCTGGGGCGCCTCGGGTTTGCGTTTGAACTGATCTCGGCCGTGCTGCTGCTCGCCATCCTGGGCGCGCTGGTCGTGGCTAGGAGGGGCCGGAACGCCCGTACGGAATAACATGAGCTTGATCCACTACTTCCTGCAGGCAGGCCAGTCCCTGGGCACGTACCTGGTGATCGGCGCGCTGCTGTTTGCCACCGGGTTCTTCGGCTTCTGCCGCCACCGCACGCTGGTCGGCATGCTGGTTTCCGGCGAGCTGATCCTGGCCGGCGCCTCCCTCAACTTCATGGCCTTCAGCCGCTTCCTGGCCGCGGACCGCGTGACCGGCCAGGCGTTCGCGCTGTTCATCATGGGCATCGCCGCAGCCGAGGCCGCCATTGTCCTCAGCATCATGATCGCCGTGTACCGCAACTACCGCACCATCCAGACGCGCGACCTGAAAGAAATGGAAGGGTAGCCCGCCGATGCCGTCACCCACCGAAACCTATCTGCTCCTGCTGGCTGTGCTGGCCCCGCTGGCCGGCGCGCTCCTGGTCATGCTCACCGGGCGGCGCCCCAACGTGCGGGAAACCTGCTCGTTCGCCGCCGCGGCCGTCACCTTCGGGACCGTGGTCTCGCTGGTGAAGCCCGTGCTGGCCGGCCAGAAGCTGGCGTGCCACCTCTTCACCCTGCTGCCGGGCGTGAGCGTGACGCTGCGGGCCGACTCGTTCTCCCTGGTCTTCGCGCTGGTGGCCTCGGGGCTCTGGATCGTGACGGTCTTCTACTCCATGGGGTACATGCGGGGGCTGCACGAGCACGCCCAGACGCGCTTCAACGCCTGCTTTGCGCTGGCGCTGTTCGGCGCCATCGGCTGCGCCTTTGCCGACAACCTCTTCACGCTCTACCTGTTCTACGAGATCGTCAGCGTCAGCACCTACCCGCTCGTGGCCCACCACCAGGACGCCGAAGGGTACGCGGGCGGGCGCAAGTACCTCACCTACCTGACGGCCACGGCCAAGGGGATGGTGCTGCCGGCCATCATCCTGACCTACGTGGCGTGCGGCACGCTGGACTTCTCGGACAACATCCGCACCGGCATCTTCCCCTCGGACGCCAGCCGCCTGCTGGTGACCGTGACGTACGCGCTGCTGATCCTCGGCTTTGCCAAGAACGGCGTGATGCCGTTCCACAACTGGCTCCCCGGCGCCATGGTCGCGCCCACGCCGGTGAGCGCCCTGCTGCACGCCGTGGCCGTGGTCAAGGTGGGCGTCTTTTCCACCACGCGCGTGATGCTCTTCGTGTTCGGCGTGGACAAGATGGACGCGTTCAACCTGGGGATCCCCACGGCCTACTTCGTGTCGTTCACGATCCTGGCCGCGTCCGTCATCGCCCTGAGCAAGGACAACCTGAAGGCGCGGCTGGCCTATTCGACCGTCAGCCAGCTCTCCTACGTGATCCTCGGCGTGGCCCTGCTCACGCCGGCCGGCATCGAGGGCGGCATCGTGCACATCGTGAACCACGCCTTTGCCAAGATCACGCTCTTCTTCTGCGCCGGGGCCATCTACGTGGCCTCGCACAAGAAGAACATCTCCGACATGAAGGGGCTGGGGCGCGTGATGCCGTTCACCTTTGCGGCCTTTGCCGTGGCCTCGCTGAGCATGATCGGCGTGCCGGCTGCGGGCGGGTTCGTCTCCAAGTGGTTCCTGCTGATCGGGGCGCTGGATGCCAGCCAGATCGGGATCGTCGTGGTGCTGCTGGCCAGCACGCTGCTCAACATCGGCTACTTTGCGCCGGTGGTCTATGGCGCCTTCTTCGGCAAGCCGGCCGACCCGCACGCCTATGACGGAGTCCGGGAGGCGGCGCCGGCCATGCTGGTGCCGCTGCTGTTCACGGCCGCTTTGTCCGTGGCCGTCGGCGTCTATCCGGAGTTCTTCATCCGCCTGATCAAGGGGGTGTTCACATGATCATCGTGCGAGCCATCGATTTCCTGAAGCGGCACCTGAAGGCCGTGATCATCGCCTGCCTCGTGCTGCTGGCGCTGCTGGTGACCGGCGATGCCCTCTTTGTGGACAAGGAGCACGCCCACACCCGGCCTGAGCACTACATCGGCTTCTGGTCCGCCTTCGGCTTCCTGGCCTGCCTGGCGATCATTTTCGTGTCCAAGTGGTTTGGACACCGTGGCATCATGCAGGACGAAGATTACTATGGCGATGAGTGACATCTGGATCCATCCGGCGGCCATTCTGCTCCTGGGCGCCGTGCTCCTGCCCTTTGTGCGGGGGCGCGTGCGCTCCGCCCTGCTCCTGGCCGTGCCGCTGCTGGTCTTTGCGCGGATCGCCTGCCTGGACGTCGGAACCACCCATGGCGTCGTCCAATTCCTGGATTGGAAGCTGACCTTCGGCCGCGTGGACCGGCTGAGCCAGGTGTTCGGCTACATCATGGCGCTCATGTGCGTGCTGGGCAGCCTCTACGCCCTGCACGTCAAGGACTGGGGGCAGCACGCCGCCGCCTGGTGCTACGTGGCCGGCTCGCTGGGTGCCATCTATGCCGGCGACTACCTGACGCTCTTCCTCTTCTGGGAGCTCATGGCGTTCTCGTCGGTCTTCCTGATCTGGCTGCGGCGCGACGCCCGCTCCCTGGGCGCCGGCTTCCGCTACCTGCTGGTGCACATTGCCGGCGGCCTGTTCCTGCTGGGCGGCATCCTGCTGCGCTACCAGGCGACGCACGACCTGACGTTCAGCCTGGTGGACGTGGCCAACCTGAACCTCTCCTCGTACCTGATCCTGGCCGGCTTCCTCCTCAATGCCGCGGTCCCGCCGCTGCACGCCTGGCTGCCGGATGCCTACAGCTCGGCCACGGTCACAGGCTCGGTCTTCCTCTGCGCCTTCACCACCAAGACCGCCGTCTATGCGCTCTGCCGCGGCTTCGCCGGCACGGAGATCCTCATCGTGCTGGGCGTGATCATGGCCCTCTACGGCGTGGTCTACGCCGTGCTGGAGAACGACGCGCGCCGGCTGCTGGCCTACCACATCATCAGCCAGGTCGGCTACATGGTGGCAGGTGTCGGGCTCGGCACGCAGATGGCCATCAACGGCGTCTGCGCCCACGCCTTTGCGCACATCCTCTACAAGGGGCTGCTCTTCATGGGCACGGGCTCCGTGCTGATGATGGCCGGCACGAGCAAGTTCACCGAGCTGGGCGGGCTCTACAAGAAGATGCCGTGGGCCTTTGTCTTCACCCTGATCGGCGGCCTCTCCATCTCGGCGTTTCCGCTGTTCAGCGGCTTTGTCAGCAAGTCCATGATCGTGGCGGCCGGGTTTGAACATCACCAGATGGTCGCGGCCTTCCTGCTGATGCTGGCCTCGGCCGGAACCTTCCTGCACACCGGCCTCAAGGTCCCGTACTTCATCTGGTTCGGCAGGAACAACTGCAGCCCGCAGACCTGGGCGCAGGCCAAGGACCCGCCGTGGAACATGTGCGTGGCCATGGCGCTGATGGCCTTCCTCTGCGTCTTCATCGGCTGCTACACGCCCTACCTGTACAACATGCTGCCGAACCCGGTCGACTACCATCCGTACACCGCCTACCACGTGTCGGAAACGCTGCAGATCCTGCTCTTCACGGCGCTCGGGTTCTTCCTGTTCCGGAAGAAGCTCATCCCGGACCCCACGATCAGCCTGGACCTGGACTGGTTCTACCGCATGGGCGGCCGCGCCGTGCAGTGGTTCGCGCGCCGGCCGGCGCAGGCCGCGGATGAATGGGTCAGCGAGTTCTACCGGTTCTGCGGGCTGGCGTGGACCCTGGGCCTGGCGCGGGCTTCGGCCTGGTTCGATTGGAACGTGATCGACGGCGTGGTCGACGGCCTGGCGCAGAACGTGCGGGCCGCCGGCGACCGCGTGCGGCACCTCCAGACGCGCAGCCTGCAGTTCAACCTCCTCGGCGCAATCGTCGTGGTCGGCGCGCTGCTGCTGGGGTATGCGTTGATTACACGGATGTAGGGTGGCTACTTACAGAGAAGGAATTCAGAATTCAGGAGTCGGAATTCAGAATGGCATGGGCCCCCCATTCTGAATACTGAATTCTGACTTCTGAATTCTGCATCGAGGTATGACATGTTGTCCTGGCTCCAAAACAGCTCCTGGCCGCTCCTGAGCGTGCTGACCTTCCTGCCGCTGGCCGGCGTGGCGGCCCTGCCGCTGCTGCGCAGCGACGGCGCCGTCAAGGTCTGGTCGCTGGCCGTGACAATTCTCACCGCGTTGTGCTCGATCCCCTTGTACATCGGCTTCGACGCCACCACGGCGAGCTACCAGTTCCAGGAGAACATCCCCTGGATTCCGTCGCTGAACATCCGCTACGCGCTGGGGGTGGACGGCATCAGCCTGCTGCTGATCCTGATGACGACCTTCCTGACGCCGCTGTGCATCCTCTGCTCCTGGCGCGCCATCACCAGCCGCGTGAAGGAATTCATGGTCTGCATCCTGGTCATGGAGACCGCCATGCTGGGCGTGTTCGCGGCCCTGGACTTCGTGCTCTTCTACATCTTCTGGGAGGCGATGCTCATCCCCATGTTCCTGCTGATCGGCGTCTGGGGCGGCCCGCGCAAGATCTATGCGTCGGTGAAGTTCTTCCTGTACACGCTGGCCGGCTCGGTGCTGCTGCCCGTGGCCGTGATCGCCCTGTACCTGGCAAGCCCGGCGCACACCTTCTCGATCCCCGGGCTGATGGGTCAGCCGTACCCGGCGGCGCTGCAGTGCTGGGTCTTCCTGGCCTTCTTCGTGGCGTTCGCCATCAAGGTGCCGATGTTCCCTTTCCACACGTGGCTGCCGGCGGCGCACGTGGAGGCGCCCACGGCCGGCAGCGTGCTGCTGGCCAGCGTGCTGCTGAAGATGGGCGCCTACGGCTTCCTGCGGTTCTGCCTCCCGATGACGCCGGTCGGCGTGCAGACCTTCGGCCCGGTGGTGCTGGCGCTCTCGGTCGCGGGCATCATCTACGGCGGGCTCACGGCCCTGGCCCAGAGCGACATGAAGCGCCTGGTGGCCTACTCCAGCGTGGCGCACATGGGGTTTGTCACGCTCGGCATCTTTGTGCTCAACACCCGCGGCATCGAGGGCGCGCTGCTGCAGATGATCAACCACGGCATCACCACCGGCGCGCTGTTCCTCTGCGTGGGGATGATCTACGAGCGCACCCACAGCCGCGAGCTCTCCCAGGCCACGGGCATCGGCAGGGCCATGCCGGTCTACGTGACGGCGCTGGCGGTCTTCGGCCTCTCGTCGCTGGCCTTCCCCGGCACGAACAGCTTTGTCGGCGAGTTCCTCGTGCTCGCCGGCAGCTTCGCCTACTCTAAGGTGCTGGGGCTGCTGGCCATACCGGGCGTGGTCCTGGGCGCCGCCTACATGCTGCGCATGCTGCAGCGCGTGATCTGGGGCGGCACGAACAACCCCGACTCGAGCCAGCTGCAGGATCTGAATGTGCGCGAGATTCTCACGCTGGCGCCGCTGGTGGTGCTGGTGCTCTGGATCGGCTTTGCGCCGGCGCCGTTCCTGAAGGTCATGCACGCCAGCGTGCTGCACCTGCTGGAGCAGTTTCAGGCGGGGATGATCCGGTGATGGAATTGGACAGAAC
Organism: bacterium; assembly: GCA_037144015.1. Taxonomy (GTDB): domain Bacteria; phylum Verrucomicrobiota; class Kiritimatiellia; order RFP12; family CAIWXQ01; genus CAIWXQ01. Next base: position 4,510 of record JBAWXQ010000003.1, on the reverse strand, counting down.
AATCGCGCTGCGGGGCAGCGCTCCTACAAATAGGACAACGCCCGCAAGGTGTAGGAGCGCTGCCCCGCAGCGCGAAAGGAACGACGCGCCATGAGTTATCTGCTGTTTGCGCCTGAACTGGTGCTGATCCTGGGGAGCCTGGTGGTGTTTGCCATCAGCCTCGGGACCGGACGCGGACGCCTGGCGGCGCAGGCCGCGGCGGCCACCGCGCTGGTGAATCTCGGCGTGTGCCTGGCCTCGCTGTCTGTCCAGGGCGACCTGTTCAGCCAAGCCTACCGGGTGGACCTGTTTTCGCAGCTGTTCAAGAGCTTCATCGCCCTGGGGCTGGCGGCGGTGGTGCTGTTCGGAAGCCGGCTCAAAGACATCCGGGAGGAGATCCGCCCCGAGTTCTTCTTCTTCCTGCTGCTGGGCACGCTGGGGCTGACGCTGCTGGTCAGCAGCGTGGAGCTGATCACGCTGTTCGTGGCGCTGGAGCTGTCGTCCTACGCCCTCTACCTGCTGGTGCCGCTGCGCCGCGAGCGCCCCGGGCTGCGCATCCAGATGGAGTCCGCAGCCAAGTACGTGATGTTCGGCGTGGTCTCCACCGGCTTCCTGCTGTTCGGCATGAGCTACCTGTACGGGCTGACCGGCTCCACGTATTTCAGCCAGATTGCGCCCGCGCTGCTGCCCAAGTGGCATGAGCCCGCGGCGCTGGCCGCCCTGGTCCTGGTGGTGGCCGGGCTGCTCTTCAAGCTGGCCGCGTTCCCCATGCACTTGTGGGCGCCGGATGTCTACCAGGGGGCCTCCAACGAGACCACGGCCTTCATCGCGGGCGTGCCCAAGGTGGCCGTGGTGGCGGTGCTGATCCGCTTCCTGCTGTGCGCGGATCCCTCCAGCGCGGCGCTGGGGCAGGTGCTGACCGCCGCGGCGATCGGCTCCATGTTCTTCGGCAACCTCTCCGCGCTGGTGCAAAAGGACGTCAAGCGCATGCTGGGCTACTCGAGCATTGCGCACGCCGGCTATGTGCTGCTCGGTCTGGTGACGCTGAAGGCCGCCGGCTACGCGGCGGCCATGTTCTACATCTTCGGCTTCGTGGCCATGAGCCTGGCCGCCTTCCTCGTGATCTGCCAGGTCTCGAAAGACGGCGAGAACGTGCTGGTGGATGACCTCTCCGGCCTGCACCAGCGCAGCCCCATGGCCGCCTTCATCCTGGCCGCCGGCATGTTCGGCCTGGCCGGCATCCCGCCGTTCGTGGGGTTCATCGGCAAGTTCCTGCTCCTGAGCGAGGCCCTGCGCGGCGGCTTTGTGCTGCTGGTGGTGGCGGCGGCCGTGAACACGGCCATCGGCATCTACTATTACCTGAACGTGGTGCGCGTGATGTACTTTGCGGCGCCGGACAGCCGGCCGGATGTCCGGCTGGACCGGGGCATTGCGCTGACCGGCGCGGCGCTTGTGGCGATTGTGACTCTGCTGGGCGTGCTGCCGGGGCGCCTGCTCGAGGCGGCCCTGCAGGCTGTCACGTCTTGATTTCCGTTGGCTTTTTTCTGGAACGATTCAATTGATCGGATCGTTCGCCGTTTTCATGTCGTATTCCGTGTTTCGTATTCAGTATTCAGAAGTCAGTCATCACTGAACGAGGAGCCTTTACCTTGGACCGCGATAAAATGTCGTTCGATGTCGTCGGGGTCGGGTGTGGCGTGGCCACGCTCGCCACGGTGCTGCGCCTGCTGAAACGTGTGCGGCACGATCCGGACGCCGCGGGGCGACCGCCGCCGTCGGTGCTGATCGTCGACAAGGGGCCCGGCATCGGCGCGCAGGTCCTGTCCGGCGCGGTGGTGGATCCCGAGTCGCTGGCCGACCTGCTCTCGTTCGACGAGTTTGCGGCGCTGCCGCAGTTCACCGCGGTCAAGAAAGAGAGCTTCCATTTCCTGACCGCCGGCGGATCCCTGCATGTGCCGTGGGTGCCGCCGCAGATGCGCGCCGAGGGGTTCCCCATTGTCTCTCTGTCCGCCCTGACCCGGTACCTGGCCGGGTTGTGCGAAAAGGCCGGCGCCGAGATCTACAGCGGCTTTGCAGCCACCGAACTGCTGCGCCGGGACGGGCGCATTGCGGGCGTCCGGCTGGGAGACAAGGGCGTGGACAAGAACGGCCAGAAGCGGTCGGTGTTTCAGCCGGGCGCGGACCTGATGGCCGACCTGGTGATCCTCGGCGAAGGCTCGTGCGGCTATCTCTCCGACAAGCTCATCGAGCAGAACCGGATGGGCGGGCCCAACCCCGAGACGTACGCCTCGGGCATCAAGGAGCTGATTGAGACGCCGGAGCGCAAGGGCATGGCCGGCACCATCATGCATACGTTTGGCTATCCGCTGGACGGCATGACCTACGGCGGCGGCTTTGTGTACTGCCTGAGCGACACGCTGGTCGCCGTGGGCATGCTGACGGCGCTCGACTACCGGAACCCCACGCTGAGCCCGCATGACATGTTCCGCCTCTTCAAGCTCCACCCCCGCGTGCTGCAGTACATCGCCGGCGGCAAGGTGATCGAGTATGGCTCCAAGGTGCTGCCGGAAGGCGGCTTCTATTCGGTGCCCGGGCTGGTTGACGACGGCGCAATCATCGTCGGAGATGCCGGCGGACTCTGCAATTCACTGCGGCTCAAAGGCGTTCACATGGCCGTGCAATCCGGCGTGGCGGCCGGCGACACGCTGTTTGCGTGCTGGAAGAAGGGGGACTTCTCGCGGGCCGCCCTGCAGGGCTATCCGGAGCAGCTCCAGACTTCGACGCCATGGCAGGAGATCTGGAAGATCCGGAACGTCCGCGCCTCTTTCATGTTCGGCACGATCCCGGGGATGATGGGCGTCGGCCTGAGCGTGTTCAGCGGCGGGCTGCTGCCCCCGGGGCGGCTGCCGCTGAAGCCGGACGAGAAGTCCATGAAAGCCCGCGCCCGTGTCCGGCCGTGCCGCCTGCCGCCGAAGGTCGAGGGAAAAGAGGCCGCGCTGCAGCTCGACCGGCTCTCGGATATCTTCTTCTCCAAGACACATCACGAGGAGAACCAGCCCTCGCACCTGAAGATCCTGGACCCGGAAAAATGCAGGGTCTGCATTCAAAAGTTTGGCGCACCCTGCACGCTCTTCTGCCCGGCACAGGTCTACGTCCTGAAGGAGGACAAGCAGGGCATCCACATCGACTTCTCCAACTGCCTCCACTGCAAGACCTGCCAGATCAAGGACCCCATGCAGAACATCCAGTGGACCCCGCCCGAGGGCGGCGGCGGCCCGGGCTACGCACGCATGTAGCCGCAAGGGCGCATGTCAGCGTGGACGGGCTAATCATTCTTCGGCCACACCTGCCACTGGAATCACACGAACCATCTCCCACCCCGGCTCACTGGACGAGCAGAACGGTGCCTGCATTCGCGCTTCTGAAGTTGGAGAGCACGACGTCGTTGGCGCCGCCGTCGCCGCCGTTGGCGGCGTAGGAGATCGTGCAACGGTACGGTTTACCGTTGAAGGCGCCGCAATCAACCCTGGCGCCTTCAATCAATCCGGCGAACGCGCCGGTCACGGCATCCGCGCCGTCGTTCAGGACAATGGCGAAGCTGTCGCCTGCCTGCGGCGCGTAGCCCAGCACGACTTGCAGCGAACAGACGCCCGCGCCAAGGGCCACCGGGCCATTGACCGACACCTGGTCGAAACTGTTCGTCCCGGCAACGTTGACCACGAAAGTCGCGCCGGACAACATCGTCAGGCCGCCGGCGGTCAGCGTGCCTACGGTGTTGGTCATCCCGGCCGACAGGACGCCACTGTTCGTGAGCGGGCCGGCAAAGGCGCCGCTGCTGAGCAGCGTGGCACCGCTGGCGACAGTCACCGGACCCGGGAGTGACGTGTTGGCAACCAGTGTGCCATTGCTGACCGTGGTCGAACCAATGTGCCGCGTCCAACCGTCCATCGTCAGCGTCCCGCTGCCGACCTTGACTACACTGCCGGTGGTCCCTGCGAACTGGTTGATCGCGCCGTTCCAGATCGTGGAGCTATTGTCGCCGCCGACGGTCAGCACGGTGTTGCTCAGCACCAATGTGCCGCCGCCGGATAGTGACCCGATGGATGGCGCCGGGCAATAGAAGTTTACCTTGCCCGCGCTAAAGACCGTCAGGCGCGCAGCCCGATCGTCATTGGCCGTTGTCATGTCCCCACCGCCGATGTTCCCGTTTCCCCACAACGAAAGGGTGCCACTGTTGGCTACGGTGACATCGCCGATACCCAGACTCGCGTTGGCGGCCACGGTCATCTCAGTCTTATAAACCACTGTACCGCCGCTGTACGTGTTGGTCGGGTTGGCAAGAGTGAGTTTGCCCGAGGCGGTAACGTATTGGGTGAGAGCGCCGGGGCCAGTAATGGCGCCGTTGATCGTCAGGTTGTTGCCGCTGGAGCCCACGTCTAACCCGCCGCCGGACGGGCCGAGGAGGATATTGCGGTTTACTGGGTATCCCCTTTACTCTAGCCGATAATCTGGCTATTATCGCGGCATGACT
>JBAWXQ010000002.1:0-46244 GCA_037144015.1 bacterium | reverse complement strand
ATATTTATGATCACCGCGCCGACGTTGAAGGAGGGTCTGGCAGTGGATATCCCGCGGGCCGCCGCCACACAGTCCATCAACATCGAGGATGCCCACCTGATCACTGTCACCGCGGAGGGGTACGTGCTCAAGAACAAGGCCGGCAGCAAGGAAGAGCGCTACCGCCGGATTCCGGATCTGGTCACGGACCTAACGACGTACCTGAAGACGTGCGAGGCCGCCAAGAAGAAGCCCACGGTGGTGATTGTCGGCGATGGCGCCGCGAGATACGAGCGCATCGTTCAGGTTTGGAATGCGGTGATCAACGCCGGCGTGGAACAGGTGAGTTTCCAAGTCGAACCGGGCGAACCGGAGCAGAAGCTGTAAAACATGAGCCCTGACAAACCAACCCGCCCCGTCATGAGCACGCCCTTGCGGGTGTTCATCGGCATCTCGATTGTCCTGCACGTGGCGCTGGTGGGGATGATCGTTGTTCCCTCCCTTCTCGGTCTGTTTCGCAAGCAGGAGGAACCGGTTTCGGATGAGCAGGTCATGCTCATGAAACAACGGGCCGCGGAGAAGATCGCGCAGGAAGCGGCCCGCGAGGAGGTCAGGAAGGAGTTGGCCAAGGCGCTCAAGGAGGATATTCGCAGGGCGGCCGGCGATCTGGCGCCCGCCACGTTCGAATCGTTCTGGACCAACTCGCTGGCCGCCCTGCAGACGAACATCGAGGCCAGCGCATCCGAACTCGCCATGAAGAACCTGTCGGAGTTGACGCCGGCCGACCTGGAGGCGGCCATGCGCGGCCTGCGGGAAACCGCGATCGACGCGCTGATGGCCGAACTGGGCGACCAGACCAAAGACGAGATCGCCGCGCAGGTGTTGTCCGGTGTCGCCGCGACCCTGCCGGAGTTCAACCAGAAGACCCGCGAACTCATGAGCCAGGCGGAAAGCCAAAAGGCGCGCGGCGAGGTGGATAAACTCCTGGCCGAGGAGCGCGCCCGCCGCCAGAAGGAACTCACCGCCGCAACCACTGGCCTGACACAGGCGCAACAGCAGATCGACCAGGCCAAAACCCAGAGCGCGGCCATTGGCGAGGATCTCGCGCGGACGCTGGGCGAGAACCGCAAGCGCGCGGACGCCGCCGCCAAGGCCGATGCCAGCGTGGAGAAGGCCCTGCGGGCGGCCGCCGAGGCGGCGCGCCAGACCGCCGCGCTGGACAAGGATCTCGCCGCCAAGGCCGCAGCCGACGAGAGCGCCGCAAAAAGCGATGCACGACTCAAGGAGGCGGCCGGTGCCCAGGCCAATGTCGAGAAGTCGCTGGCCGGCGCGCTGGCGGCGCTCCAGGAAGCCGCGACCCAGGCCGGGCAGGCCCAGGCGGCTAACGCCAAAGCCGGGTTCGCCGCCGCGGCCGCGGCCGCGAAGACCGCCAATGACGCGGTCAAGGCCGCATCCGCGTCTCTCCAGGGCAATGACCCCGCCAAAGCCGCCACGGCCTCCGAGAAGGCCGCCTCCGCTCTGGCGGACAGCGCCCGCGCGGTCGCCGACTCGGCCAAGTCGCTCACGACCGCTGCCGCCAGCACCAATGCCGCCGTGGCCAAGGCTGCGGCCGCGGCGCTCACAGCCGCGAGTAACGCGACAAACCTTCTGGACAAGGCCATGGCGAACGCCCAGGCGGTCGCGGCGGTTTCGCTCCAGGCCGATGCCGGCCGGCGCGCCGCCCAGCGCGAAGCCTCGGCCGCCCGGACGGGCGCAACGGAGGCGCAGGAGGCGATCCGCACCGCGCTCGATGGCGCGGCCCGGGATCTGCGCGGCACAGCCGCGCCACTGGCCGACAAGGCCGAGAAGCCGGTCGCCGACGCGCTCGCCGCGGCGGCCCGCCAGACCGATGCGGTTGTGGCCGGGCCCGTGCAACGGGCCAAGGATCTGACAGCCGCCAACAGCATCGCGGCGGCCCTGCAGTCCAGCGCACAGAGCCGCGCCGCGATCTCCAACCTCGTAAACGACCTGACGCGCACGCGCAGCGAACTCTCAAGCATGATCGGCGGGCCGACGGCTGAAGAAGTCAAGTCCGCCGGCACGGCGCGCGGCAGCATGGATGCGATCATGAAGACGCTGAATACCGCGCAGGCTCACCTGGCGAAGGCCGCCGCGGCCGCCGACAAGGGGTCCGAGACGCAGACCAGCCGCGCGATCGAGCAGACGGCGAAGGATGTCCGCGATACGGGCGAAACGGCGGTGACGCACGCTGCCGACGCCTTGACAGCGAAACCCGCTGACCCGCAGGTCCCCCAATCCGGACCGCGGCCGGGGCGTATGGAGATCTCCATCGCGCAGCGCGACATGGTGGCCGCCACCAACCGCCTTTCCGACCTGTCGCGCCAGATCGCGAGCGAAAAAAACCTCCTGGGCGGCGCGGCCCAGCGCTTCGAAAGCAATTTCGTCGAGACCGTGGATGCCGCCCTTACCGAGGATCCGGCGTTGCGGGAGAAAACGCGCGAGTTCGTGCGCCAGGCGCTGCGCGAGAAAGTCGCCACCGAGTTCCGCGCCAAGGCCGAGGACCTGGTGGGGAAGGTGCTCGCCAGGAAGGGAATGGAGAAGGACGAAAGCTTCGTCAGGCGCGTGGGTCAGCAGGCCGCCGATCTACTCCTCACGGGGAGCGAATCCAATCTGCTCGACAACGCCTTCGCCGAGATGATGGGGCAGACGGCGAAGCAGTTTGGTGTCAAGCCGGACGCCGTGCGCCGGAAACTGGCCGCCGAAGACAACGCGGATGCAAACGAAACGAGCGGCGACGAGGCTGAGGCCTCTGGCGGCACGCCGAAGGATGGCGCAAGCAAAGGAAAGATAAAGAACCGGAAGAAGAAGGGCCCGGAGACGACGGGCGCGCAGGCTGCCGAATCCGCCGGGGACGACACCGGCATGGACGCGGTCGGCCAGGCGCTGGAAAACTCGCTCGCCAAGTCGCTCAAGGCCGGCACGCAGAGCGCCCTCAGTGTTAGCGCGAAATCCTCGCTCCGCCTGCCGGGCGCCGAGTCGTTCGGCGAGAGCCAGACCGACTCCCTGCGCCAGCGGATGGCGGACGCAAGGGGCGGCGCGATGCGCTCCCTCTCGACCGGCGGGCGCGAGACGTTAATCGCGGGCATGAGCGACAACCTGGCCAGACTTGGGCAGACGCTGAAGGCCGGCGTGAGCAGCCGCCGCAGCCGCGGATTCCTGGAGAATCCCTCGGAATACCGCAAGAACCTCGAGACGGTGATCCAGGGGCGCGAGGTGAAGGAGGTCGTGCTGCTGGCGCCGTCGCTGACCAATGCGATCTCGGTCGCCACCGCCGAGATCGCGTCGAATCGGCCGTCGCTCATCCTGGTCGGCTCCCGCCGCGACCGAACGCAGGCGCCGACCAATGCCCTGGTTAAGGCCGAACGTACGCTGGCGCCGCCCGAGTTCAAGACGTTCGCCTACGGCGGGGCGCCGTTCGCGACCAACCCGCCGACCATCGATGGCGACCTGGCCGAATGGGCGGGCGTGCGGCCGTTCGCGCTCCGCGGCGTCATCGAAAAGGCCCACTGGAGCAAGCCCATTCCCGCGGCCTGGGAGACCAACCGCTATATCATGGTGCAATGGGACTACAGCGGGTTCTACTTCGCCTACCAGATGGTGGACGATGAGGACGATACCAACATCGACCGGAAGAACTTCTGGGAGGGCGATTGCCTGGAACTGTGGTTCGATCTCAGCAATCGCCGCAGCGATATCCGCCAGGAGGACCAGCAGCAGTTCTGGTTCTGGCCCCTGGGGTCCCGCCGCGAGCCGGGAATAATGGGAGGGGAGATGATCATGCCGGGGACCCGCACCGAACTGTTTCGCGCCAACAACACCGCGCCTGAAGCTCCCCGCATGGCCATGAAGCGCACCGCGAATCCCCGGGGCTACCAGGTCGAAATCTTCATGCCGGTGGCCCGCTTGCGGAAGCCGAACCTGACGCCGGGCCGGATCATCGCCTTCGACTACAGCACCGACAACGGCGACAATGCCTATTTCTGGTGGACCACGGAACTCGGCAAGCAGGCGTCCATGACCCCGAGCGTCTGGGGCGACCTGGTCCTGCTGGGATCGGACGCGGCGATCACCGCCGTGAAACCCGGCAAGACCGCGGAATCCCTGGCGGCGATCATCCCGGGAGAACCGCTGGGCGTGCGCATCGCCGATGCCGACATGAATACCGATCCACACGTCCGCAATCAAATCAAGGTGAAGTTTGCAAGCAGCGCGGGTCAGGCACTGGTCGGTTATTTGCGCGAGACCGAGGTCAGCAGCGGCGTTTTCGAGGGGAGCGTCGACACCGTCGAAGTGCTGCCGGACGAAGAGCGTGACGCAACGAACAATGCCCTGCCCGTGGTGGCCGGCGGCTATGTCGAGGTCTCCTATTATGACCAGGCCCGGCGGTATGGAGAACGCAACTACACGGCCGAACGGCGCGTTCCCGTCGGCGTCCCCGTGATGCGCATGTCCGCCGCCCGAAAGGGTGGCGAGTGATGGGTACTGTCAAGAGTTCTATGAAAAGGTGAAAGCGGGAATCGGTTGACGCGTACGGCGACGCTTATGGTGGACGACTTCCCCCCTCTGCCCCCCTTGGCGAAGTCGGATCGTGATCCGTATGCGTCGCCGTAAGCGTCAACCGACGGCAGTGCGAAAAGGACGAAGATATGCAAACGGAGTTATCTCACGAGCGCCTTGACCTCTACAGAGTCTATCTGGAGGTCGCCGGCCAATGCGGCGACATCATTTCAGGCGCTGAGCAGCCGATCGCGGTGTTTGACCATCTGGACAGAGCGATGGAGAGCATTGGGGTGAATTTCATGCAAGCGAACGTGCATGCCCCCGATTCGGCGCAGCGTTCAGCCTGGTTGGACGTGTCCATCGCCTCCGCGCACGAGTGCGCAGCTTCGCTGGATGTGTGCATGGCCAAGAGCGCCATCAACGAAGACGCTTATGCAGCCTGCATGGGTAGACTATGGCGAATACGTGGAATGCTGCTTGGACTGAAGCGAGCACGCGTTGGCCAGGTCCGCGAGGAATCTGCCTCATACGGCAGTCCGAGGTTCCCGTTTATGGAACTTGATATGTACAGGGTTTCTGTGGAGTCCGTGCGGTGGACTCACGGCCTTCTGGAGAAGTTGGCACAGAGGAGGAGAAGACGAAAGCTGGACGAGAGCACCACAGGCACGGTTCTGAACATAGCCGAAGGCCATGGGCGGTCGAGTGTCGCGGATCAGAATCGGTTCATGAAGTTGGCTGAAGAACATGCCTTCCAAACCCTCCTCTCGCTCGACCTGATGGTTGCACGCGGTGAGATGACCGCCTCTCGCGTGGTAGACGGCAAAGCCATGCAAGCGAGGATCGTATCGATGCTTCACGCGTGGTGCGCGAGCAACAAGAAGAGTAATGACCATCACGGGTAGAGCCGGTTGACGCGCACGGCGACGCGTACGGATTACGAGGGGAGATCCTCCCCAACGTTCACCGTAAGCGTCGCCGTACGCGTCAACCGAAATGGACAGGAAAGGGGGGAGAAGGCGGAGAGACCGCCAACCCCTTGCAAAGACAAGTGTTAGAGAAGTAGACGTACTGTCAACTCTGACAGAACGGAGTGATGTCAAAGGAGTCCATGATGAATCCGACTGCCAAAGGCCCTTACGGCTACTTCGACCCTCAGACCCGCGAGTACGTGATCACGCGGCCGGACACGCCGCGCCCGTGGTTCAACTACCTGATGAATGGCAGCTACGTCGCCATGATCTCCAACACCGGCGGCGGGGTGAGCTACGACACCGACCCGCGCGTCTACCGCCTGCTGCGCTACCGCTACCAGAACGTGCCGTACGACCGGCCGGGACGCTATGTGTACCTGCGGGACCGCGATTCCGGCAAATACTGGTCGAGCACCTGGGCGCCCGTGCACATGCCCGTCAGCGACTGCCGCTACACCTGCCGCGTGGGAACCGGGTACTCCGTCATCGCCATGGAACATGAGGGCATCCGCACGGAGATCACGTACTTCGTGCCGCCCGAGGGGCGGCTGGAGATCTGGGATCTGACGGTGACCAACCTCTCGCGCAAGACGCGCCGGCTCTCGACCTTCAGCTACGCCGAGTTCGCCTTCTGGGGCGCCATGCGCGACCTCATGAACATCGACAACTGCCCGAACGTCTCCCGCCAGCGGCATGAAAATGGCGCCATCCTCCACTACAGCTACAACGATGTCGGCTCCGGCCTGCACGACATGCATTTCGTGCAGAACTGCGGTTATCATGTCAGTTCGGAGAAGCCGTACGGCTACAACGGCGACCGCGACCGGTTTATCGGCCGCTACCGCGACGAGCGCAATCCGGCCGCGGTTGAGGCCGGCCGCTCGACCAACTACTGCGAGAACGGCGGCTACCCGATCGGCTCGCTCGAACATCGTTTCACGCTCAAGCCGGGCCAGAGCAAGCGCATCGCCTACCGCACCGGCATCAGCGCGAGCGACCGGACGTGGCGGCAGGATGCCCGCCGCTACGACACGCTGCAGAAAGTGGATCGCGCCTTCGCGGCGCTCAAGGCCGGGTGGGACGTGCGCCTCTCGCGCTTCGTCGTCCACACCCCGGATCCTGAGTTTGACACGCTTGTTAACGGCTTCGTGCAGTACCAGTCCGCCGTGACCATGCGCCTGTCGCGTTCGATCTCATCCTACGAGTGGGGCATTGGCCGCTCGATCGGCTTCCGCGATTCTTCGCAGGACCAGATGGGGCTCACCCACGCCTTCCCTGAAGTCGCGCGGGAGATGATCGAAAAGATCATCTCCGCGATCCGTGAGGACGGCTCGGCCTGCCACGACTTCAACCCGCTGACCAGGTCCTGGGGCGCCAACGGGTTTTACGACGATCACAACTGGCCGGCCATGACCGTGAATCAATATGTCAAAGAGACGGGCGACCTCGCGTTCCTGGACAAGGTTCTGCCTTATGCGCTCTCCAAGGCAAAGGGAACGGTGTACGAACACCTGCAGCGCTGTAACGATCTGGCGTTCCGCCTGCGCGGCAAACACGGTCTGCTGCAAATCGGCGCCGCGGACTGGAACGACTCGCTCAACCCCGGCGACCGCAAGAGCGAGAGCGTGTTCACGTCGGCGCTCTATGGCGCCTCCACGCATGCCTTACTGGAACTGGCCCGTCGGCGCGGCGACACCGCCTATGCGCGCACCCTGGAACGCCGCTACGCGGAGGTTGGCCGCCGCATCAACACGTCCGGCTGGGATGGCGCCTGGTACAAGCGGCTGATCAAGACGGATGGTCTGGTCCTCGGGTCCAAACGCACGCCGGAATACGGGCGTATTTTCCTGGAACCGCAACCCTGGGCTGTCATGGCCGGCTATGCCACCGGCCCGCGGGCCCGCAAGGCACTGGACAATGTGGAGCAGCGGCTGGGCAGCCCGTACGGGCACAGGATCATGGACCGCCCCTTCGCGCGCTTCGATATGGAGGAGATCGGCTCGGCCGGCATCTATCCTCCGGGCATCAAGGAAAACGGTTCGGTCTTCCACCACGCGGCGAGTTGGATGGTTGCCGCCGAGGCGACGCTGGGGCGCGGCGACAAGGCGTTGGAATACTTCAAGCGCCTCTGCGCCGCCGGCAAGAGCCGCGCCGCCGAGCGGCACGAGGTCGAGCCCTATGTGATGTGCCAGTTCGTGTCGCAGCCGCCCTTCCACATCGTTGGCCGCGGTCGCAATGCCTGGCTCACCGGCTCCGCCGCCTGGATGGCCATCGGCGCACTGCAGCACATCATCGGCTGCCGCCCTGAGTTCGACGGGCTGCGGATTGACCCCTGCGTCCCGCGCGCATGGAAGCGGTTCGAGATCACACGTGTCTTCCGTGGCGTGACCTACCGTATCACCGTGCGCAATCCGGATGGCGTGATGAAGGGTGTACGGCAGGTGCGTGTGGACGGCGTGCGCGTGCCGGGCACGCTCATTCCGCATCAGCCGGGGGCGAATGTCATTCAGGTGGTTGTCGAGATGGGATAGGAACCGGGCCGACCGTCTTCGGGGCAACCGAAGTACGAAATGGGGCCTTGCATGCAAGGATCGGGAAGGCGGGAGGAACCATGAACAGCCGCGAACGCGTCCTGGCAGCCATCGCGCACCGGACTCCGGACCGGGTGCCGATCACCTTCGACGCGGAGAAGGAAGTGATTGCCTCCCTGCAGCAGCATTTCGGCGTCGCCTCCCGCGATGCGGTGTGGGACGCCCTGCACGTCGACACCCGCCTGGTCGGCGCCGATCACCACGATCCGCGCATCCGCACCGAAGGCGACGTCAGCTATGATTTCTGGGGCATCGGATCCAAGGAGCAGGCCTACACCGGCGGGACGTACAGCGAGTACTGCGTCTACCCTCTTGCGAACCGGGAGACCGTGGCGGAGATCGAAGCCTACGACTGGCCCACACCCGATGAGCTTTCGTTCGAGACCCTGCGCGCGGTGCGCGCGGCAACCCCCGACAAGGCGATCATCGCCCACATCACGCATGCGCCGTTCTTCAAAGCCACCCACATGCGCGGCATGGAAGCGTTCATGACCGACCTCGCGCTGCAGCCGGAACTGGCGACGGCAATTATCGGCAGAATCATGGGCTACCTCATCCCTGCGCTGGAGCGGCTCTGCCGCGAGGCACGGGACGATTTCGACATCTATTACATCGCCGACGACTTCTGCACCGCCCTGGGGCCGCTCCTGTCGCCCGCCATGTTCCGGCAGCACATCAAACCGTACCTGGCGCAGATGGCCGGCATCGTACACCGGCACGGGAAGAAGTTTCTTCTTCACACCTGCGGCGCGGTACGACCGCTGCTGGCAGACGTGATTGATGCGGGCGTGGACATTCTCGAACCCATCCAGACCTCGGCGGCCGGCATGGCCGTAGAGGGGCTCAAGCGCGACTTCGGCGATCGGCTGACCTTTTACGGCTCGATCGATCTTATCACCGTGCTGAGCCGCGGATCGCCGGCCGACGTGCGCGCCGAGGTGCTGAAGAACTTCCGCATCCTCGGCGCAAACGGCGGGTTCATCGTCGGCCCCGGCCACACCTATATCCAGCCGGACGTACCGCTCGCGAACATCCTGGCGATGTACGAAACAGCCTGGCGGGAGTGCACCTATGCCTAAGTACACGCCGTCGTAAATACGATGACGCATCGTTCGTTCGTCCTCGTCCGTCGTCCTCGAAATACCCGCCGACGAAGTGGTTACCGCCCGGGACGGGGAGCATGGTGTAAAGATTCTGCTGATAAGGAAGACATGAGCGAGTTACGTTTTGAAACCTTCACCATGCCGGCTGGCGGAATCGGGCCGGAGAGTCCGCACCCGCAGTTTGGGGTGCCCCCGCCCCCCAACGCACCCGACACGGTGAAGATCGACCCGGCTATTCCGCCCGAGGAAGCGCGCTATCTCGGGTACGGGGTGCCCAGGCACTGTCTGCCGTACCGGTTGCAGGACGATCTGTCCCGCCAGCGTGCGCCCCGCGCCTTTGATGTGGCGGTGCTGGAGAACGAGACGCTGCGGGCCACCTTCCTGCTGGAACTGGGCGGGCGGCTGTGCTCGCTGGTCCACAAGCCCAACGGGCGCGAACTGCTCTTCCGCAACCCGGTCTTTCAGCCCGGCCACCTGGGGCTGCGCGTCGCCTGGTTCAGCGGCGGCGTGGAATGGAATTTCTGCTGGCCCGGCCACACACCGTTCACGTGCGAGCCCCTTTTCGCCGCCCGCGCCAAGCTCCCGAACGGCACGCCGGTACTGCGCCTGTACGAGTACGAGCGGGTCCGCGGCCTGGCTTACCAGATCGACTGCTTCCTGCCCGACGGCAGCGAGGTGCTGCTGGTGCGAGTCGCCTTGCGCAACCCGGACGAGCGCACGGTGCCGGTGTACTGGTGGTCGAACATCGCGGTGCCCGAACACCCCGGCGGGCGCGTGCTGGTGCCCGCCGACTCCCTGCTGCACTTCTCCTACGACACCGGCCGACTCAGCCTGCTCGGGCATCCCAGACACGCCGGCGTGGACCGCTCGTATCCGAAGCACATCCCCATCGGCAATGACGACTTCTACTTCATTCCGCCGGATCGCCAGCCCTGGATCGCGGCGCTGGATGCGGAAGGACGCGGCCTGTTCCAGACCTCCACGGGCGGATTGCGGGGCCGGAAGCTGTTTGTGTGGGGGCAACTTCCGGCCTGCAAACACTGGCAGGAATTCCTGAATACGCCGGGGCACGAATACATCGAGATCCAGGCGGGACTGGAGCGCACCCAGGGATCGTGTCGGCCGCTTCCCGGCGGCGCGGCCTTCGAGTGGCTTGAGGCGTACGGCCTGATGGAGACCGAGGCGAGCGTCGCGCACGGCGCGGACTGGCCGGCGGCGGTGCGGCAGGCCGAGTCGCGCGTGACGCGGCACGCCGCGCAGCCGGATCTGGAGCGGATGCTGGAGGAAACGCGCCCGATGGCGCTGGCCGCGCCGGAGACGGTCGTGCGGCGGGGCAGCGGTTGGGGCGCTTTGGAGCGGCGGCGGCGCGAGCGCGCCGGCGAGCAGCCGTTCTGCGGTCCCGCGTTGATCTTCGATGACGCCTCGCTCGGGCCGGAACAGGCGCCCTGGGTCGAACTGCTGGAGAAAGGCGTCTACCCGACCGCTGCGCCGACGCAGGCGCCGGTGTCGTACCAGACCGGGGAGCCGTGGCGGGAACGGCTTGAGGCGTCGCTGGGCGCCGGCGGCGGACGGCACTGGGCCGCCCTGCTGCAGTTGGGGGTGATGCACCTGGCGCAGGACCGGCGCGCCGAGGCCCGTTCGGCCTGGGAGCAATCGCTCCGTCAGGCCGAGACGGTATGGGCGCTGCGCAATCTGGCCTGCCTATCGGCGCTCGAGGACCGCCCTGAGGAAGCCGCGGACTTCTACCGGCGCGCCACCCGCCTGGCTCCGGACGACTGGCGGCTGACGGTCGAATACGCCACGCATCTGGTGGCGCGCCACCAGCCGGCCGAGTGCCTGGCGGTGGTCGAGTCCGCTCCGGCGGCCACCCGGACCCGCAGCCGCGTGCGCATGCTCCGGTTGTGGGCGGCGGTCGAGTTGGACCAACTCGATGTGGCGGCCGGTCTGATTGCGGACGAGACCCTTCTCGAAGACGCGCGCGAGGGGGACCGCTGGACGGCGGATGTCTGGTTCGCCTACAAGGCGAAATGTGTGGCGAAGGCCGAGGGCATCCCCTGCGACGACGCCCTCCGGGCCAAGGTGCGTGGGTCCTTCCCGCCGCCGCGCCATCTGGACTATCGCATGATAAACAAGTAGCGCATGAGCGAGATGGCTGAAAACAGAAGATCAATCATGGCAAGTAGTACAACTTATCATGCCCCCAACGGCCGCCGGCAGGCGGTCGTGATCATGACCGACAGCCAGCGCTGGGACATGGTGAACGCCTACCGGCAGACCGGGTTGGCCACGCCCAACCTCGATCGCCTGGCTGCCGGCGGCGTCCGGTTCGAACGCGCGTACGACTGCCAGCCGCTGTGCACCCCGGCGCGGGCGGCGCTCTTCACCGGCATCTGGCCTCACAGCAACGGCTGCTGGTCCAACAACCTGCCGCTGGGCCAGGGCGTGCGGAGCGTCGGCGAGCGCCTGACCGCGGCCGGCATCCACGCGGCCTACATCGGCAAGTGGCACCTCGACAACACCGACTACTTTGGCACGGGGAAGGCGCCGGCGGGCTGGGATCCGGCCGTCTGGTACGACATGCGTAACTACCTCGAGGAGCTCTCTCCCGAAGACCGGGTCCGCTCCCGCCGGGAGGAGACGGTGGCGGAGGGCATTCCGGCCGACTTCACCTTCGCTCACCGCTGCTCCGACCGGGCACTGGATTTCATCCGCCGCCATGTTGACCAGGACTTCTTCCTCGTGGTGTCGTACGACGAGCCGCATGGGCCCTGCCTCTGCCCCAAGGCATACAGCGATCGCTATCAGGACTACACCTTCCCGGGCGGACCAAATCTCCAGGACGATCTCGCGGACAAGCCGGAGCATCACCGGGTCTGGGCGGAAGTAGCCACGCGCGGCAGGGACGTCGCGAATCTGGCCTACCGGCATCCAGCCTTCTTCGGGAGTAACGAGTTTGTGGATCACGAGATCGGGCGGGTTCTTGAGGTTGTGGACCAGGCGTGCCCGGACGCGCTGGTGGCCTACACGTCGGACCACGGGCACATGGCCTTGTCGCACCGTCTCCACATCAAGGGGCCGGCGATGTACGACGAAATTACCCGCGTGCCGTTCATCGTGCGCTGGCCCGGCCATGCGCCGGCGGGCGCGGTGTCCCCGCACCCGGTATCGCACATCAGCCTGACGCCGACCGTGCTGGAGTTTTTCGGGCTGCCGCTGCCCGACACGCTGGAAGGATCGAGCATCCTGCCCGCGGTCCGCGACCCGACCCGGCGCCTCGCCGAAGCGGTCTTCATGGAATACGGCCGCTACGAAACCGACCACGATGGTTTCGGCGGCTTTGAGCCGGTGCGGGCCGTCTGCGATGGCCGCTACAAACTCGTGCTAAACCTCCTGGGGACGGACGAGTTGTATGACCTCACCAGCGACCCGCACGAAATGCGGAATCTCATCGAGTCCACCGCCAACCGCGCGGCGCGCGATGCCTTGCACGACCGGCTGATCGCCTGGATGAATGAGACCCGCGACCCCTTCCGCGGCATCTGCTGGCATCGCCGCCCGTGGCGCCCGGACGCGCCGCCCGCAACCTGGCACTACAGCAAGGGCAACCGCCATCGTGGCATCGAGTGCGATGAAAAAAACCTGCTGAGCTACGACACGGGCTTGCCCGGTCCGCGACTGGAGGCACTTTAATGCGAAAGGAGACTCTGGAAATGAAGGCAGCCGCGAGACTCGCGCAACGGTGGGTGGCGGGAATGGTGGTTCTGGCGGCGGCTTGTGCCGGCTTTGCCCAGGAAGGCGTGGGGCACTTCCGGGCCTTCGGCATGGCGGATGCCAGCATCCAACTCTCCGCCGGCGCCTTTGAACGGGGGACATCGGTGACGGGTACGCTGCTGCTGTCGCGGGCCGTCAACCCGGCCAGCGCCAAACTGGCCATCCGCGTGACCGACTCGTTCGGCCGGCTGCTGGTGGACAACGAGGAGCAGATGGGACGGGCTGGAAGCCCGCCCCCACGGGTGACCAACGACTCCACCGCGCGCGTGACCCGCATTCCCTTCACGATTGCCGTCCCGGCCGTGCAGGTCATGCGGCACTCCCTGAGCCTGTCGGTGACCGGCGGTGAGAGCGCGCCACAGACGGCCACGGCCAGTTTCATCTATCGGCCCAGTCCGGTCTGGGACGACTATGTCTGCGCCATCTGGCAACGGCACAATCCCGCGCGGTTGCCATTCCTGCAGGAGATGTACCTGTCCGGCAGCCAATGGAACGGCAACAACCCCACGGCGCCCGACTGGTTCACCGACGCCAACTACCGCTGGTACGTGGAGACCACCGGCACGTTGATCTTTGCCCCGTACCACATGTGGATGTCCGACAACGACAACAAGACCTTCTATTTCGAGCAGGCCCGCAAGGCGTTCTTCGCGGACCGCACCGACCGGCGGGTGCTGGAGCGCAACCCCTGCCTGAGCAATCACCTGACCACGCGGCTGATCGACCAGATGTTCACCAGCGCGGCCAAGATCAACCGTGATTACCGGCCCTGGTTCTACACCGTGGCAGACGAAACCGGCATCGCCAACCAGGCATCGCCCTTCGATTTCTGTTTCAGCCCCGACTGCCAGGCGGCTTTCCGCGTCTGGCTCAAGGAGCGCTATCCGACGCTGGAGGCGTTGAACGCGGAATGGGGCAGCACGTTCACGGACTGGGAATCGGTCCGCGGGGCGACCACGGACGAGATCTTCGCGCGCACCAACGAGAACTATGCCGCTTGGGCCGATCACAAGGATTTCATGGATACGGTCCTGTGCAATGCCTATGCGCGCGCCGGCAAAGCCGTCAAGGCTGTGGATTCGACGGCCCGCATCGGCATGGGCGGCGGGCAGGGGCCCTCGCCCGTGGGCGGGTGGGATTTCTGGAAACTCACGCAGTCGCTGGACGTGATGGAGAACTACGCCATCGGCAGCAACTACGAATTCCTGCGCAGCTTCAACCCCAACGTCATCGGCATCCACTGCACCTTCGGGGGCGGCAACTGGGAACTGCATAACCTCTACTATCTCTTCCTGCACGGCGACCGCATGGCGCTGGTGTGGGACGACGCGTCCGACTACGTGGACGACAAGGGCCAGTACAGCCCGCGCGCGCTCGAGGCCAAGCCGCTGTACGAGGAACTCACCGGCGGGATCGGCAAGCTGCGGATCGCCAGCCGCCGCGTCGACGACCCCATCGCGCTCTACCACAGCCAGGCCAATCTGCGGATGCACTGGCTGCGCGAGGTGAAACCAGCCGGCAAGGACTGGATCAACCGGCAATCCTGGTCGGAACGTAAGCAGAGCCGCTACTTTCGTCTGCGCGAGAGCTGGATCAAATTGATCGAGGACAACGGATTCCAGTGGCGCATGCTCTGCCCCGAGCAGGTGGCCCTGGGCCAGTTGAAGGTCTACGACCCCAAGACCGGTGAGGGTTTCAAGGTCCTGCTGCTGCCGGAGATTCTGGCGCTCTCGGCGGCGGAAGCCAAGGCCATCGCCGACTTTGTCGCCGCCGGCGGCACGGTCATCGCCGACACGACCCCCGGCCTGTACGACGGGCATTGCCGGAAACTCGAATCGCCCGCGCTGTCCAGCCTGTTTGCGAAGCCGGACAACCCGCGCGTGGTGCTGCTCGATACCGACCTGCTGGAGTACTACCACCTGCGCATGCGCCACGGGCACGCCGAGGCCGACATGAAGGAACTGCTCGGACGCCATCTGCTCCAGGGCCTCGGCGGCGCGCGCCAGACGCCGGCAGTCGCGGGGCCGGATGGAAAGCCGCTCACCGGCGTGGAAGTGACGCAGTGGCGCAACGGCCAGGCGCGAATCATCGCGGTGCAGCGCAACCCGCAACTGTTCGTCCACGAACTGGGCGAGACCGACTACACGACCAACAAGCGGTTCGAAAAACCTGAGGAGCTCACCATGAGTCTGGCGTCCGGGCCGACCGTGGCAGCGGAAACGGCAGGCGGGACGCCTGCCGCCACGAAGACCGGTTCACCCAAGGCCGTGGGGGCGGGTGTCCCACCCGCCCATCCGATGACCGCTCACTGGGTGGACATCCGCGCCGGGAAGACACTGGGCGCCGCGGACACGCACGACTTCCAACTCGACCCGTATATGCCGAGTATTTTTGCCGTCTTCCCCGGACCGCTGCAGCCCTTCACGGCGAAGGTCGAACATGACCAGCTGGTCATCGCGCCCTTTGCCGGTGCGGGCATGGAGACGTACGTCTACCATCTGGCCTTTATCGGTCCTGACGGCAAGGAGCGGCTGCCCTACCGCGCCAATGTTGCCTGCGGCGTTGCGGGCGGCAGTTTCGAGCTTCCGCTGGCCCTGAACGACATGGCCGGAACGTGGACGGTCCGCATTCGCGAAGTGGCCACGGGTTGCCGCGTCAATGTGGCATGGGAGAAGGGGCCGGCGATCATTGCGCATATCACGTACGCCCCGATTTTCAAAACCACCCATCTGCGCGGGATGGAAGTCAGCGGGTTCAAGCGCGACTTTGGCGATCGCCTGGCATACTATGGGTCAAACGACCTGATCACGGTTTTAAGCCGCGGCTCGCCCGATGAGATGCGGCGTGAGGTGCACAAGAATTTCCGTATGCTGGGTGCAGCAGTGGTCGCCGACTGGCGGCAGCAGTCACCAGTCGATGATATTCGGAATGCTGAACGTAAATCGGTCATGTTGATGAAACCTCAGAAGGGTTAAAGGATGAACAAGACTTTTGTCACCGAAGCCGAGCGGATACTGAGCCTGGAACCGGACGCGCGTGTCCACAAACTGGGGGGATACGGCCCCGGCGGTGAGGTGATCTATGACGGTCAGCCGGACGGGTGCCCGTCGGTTCTGGTCAGCACGGCGGGTTCGGGCAAGGCGACATTTATGTCCAACGGCTCGATCGCTTTCGATGTCAAACTGGCAGGCGGCATGGATGTTTCTGTGTTGTCAGGCCATTTCGACGCCACCGAGAAGCGGGAGACCGGCGTGCCTTCGAATAATTTATGGTTGCGGGTTCCTGACGGTCGTCGGTCGGTCGTCGCGTCGCTCGTCAGCCCGCGCGACGGTTGCGGGATTGAACCGGCGGCCTTCCGCGTGGTCAAACTCGGCGATCCCTGCCGCGCGATGTGGTTTTGTGCGGACGTTACGTTTCTGCCGGGAATTGCGTTCCGCAGCGCGGTAAAATTCCAGCTTATCGCGACGCCGACTGGTCCGGCGCTGCTGCGGCTGCTCTATCTTCGCAACACGGGCCGCAAGGCGCTGGCGGGCGACCTCTGGAGTTTCTTCAATCTGCATGGGACGCAGCGGTTCGTGTACAACAAGGAGATCTGGTACGACACCGGGATGCCGGTGTCGCCGCTGGAAACGATCGTTTCCGCGTCGGTGCCGTACACCGACATCATGCAGCCCAAGCGGGTCTCCAGCGCACTCGTCGCCGGCCTGCGGGCGCGCGAGGCTACGTGCGATTACACTGCGTTTGTGGGCGATTCCGCCTGCAGCGTGCGCTCGCCTGCGGCCGTGCGCGAAGGGCGGCTGCGGGATGGGGCGGGGGCACGACTGAACCGGTTCTCGATCGCGACGATCGCGGCAAATCGCTTCGCGCTGCAACTCGCGCCCGGCCGGTCCACGTGCCTGCTCCAGGAACTGCTCTACGTGACCGACCCCGATTTGTGTGCGCGGTTCCGCCGGCAAAGCGGATGTTTGTATCCGGACTACCCGCGCGTCGCGAAGGCGTTCAAGACCGCCGCGGCCGGCCTGGTCGCGCGGACGCCGGGCGTCGCGCGGACGCTTCGGGATGCGGCTCGCGCCACCGCCAAACGGTCGCAGCCGGCCTTTGCGATCGAACTGCCGGGGCAGCGGGTGATGGCGGAATACGCGCGTTCGCTTTGGACGGGCGTGGCGGAGTTATACGAGAACTGCCGCGCACACGGGGCGAAGATGGCGCAGGGCATCGAACTGGGCACGCGCGATCGCGCCCAGGACATGTGGCCGAAGATGAAAGAGGATCCCGGAACGGTGCGCGCCGACCTGGTGCATGCGCTCGGGTTCATGTACGACACCGTGCCGGACGACCATCGCTGGACAACGCCGCTGACGCGCGTCGAAAAGCTGCACGGCATGTTCCCGCGGCAGTATCCCAGCCGCTGGGACGACCGTTCGGTCGAGGTCAGGAACGACAACCGGCCCTACAACGACAGCGCGGTGTGGCTCGTGGACTCGCTCAATCTGTATGTGCGCGAAACAGGGGACACGGCGATCCTGAACGAACCGGTAACGACGGGCCGGTTGACAAGTCCCGAAACGCCCGAAACATCCGGGCTCGTGGGCGGCGAGCGGCGCCAGCGCGTGGCCGATGTGCTGGTGGGGATCTTCGATGCGTATGGGCGCCAGGTCGGAGATTCTCCCTACGGCCTGGTGCAGGCGATGTATGGGGACTGGTGCGACCCGCTGGACATGTTCGGAACGTCGGTGGTCGGCGATGCCACGACGCGCGGCATGGGGCGGGGCGTGCAGGTGCGCCTCAGCGCCCACGTCTTCCTGGCCCTCGTAAACTCCATTGACTTGCTGGAGGCGCCACGGGCGATGGCAGCGGCCGGGGAGGGGCCGGTGGCGGCCTTGCCGCGCCTGCGGCGCCTGGCCGAATCGATTCGGCGCAACTTGATGCGGGTTGCATGGGAGGATGGGACGAATGCCGGCTTCATCACGACGATCCACGAATGCCGCGCCGATGGGTCGCTGCCCGACTACGCGCGGGGGGCTCATGGCTACACGCTGGGATCGATGAGCGGGTCGGATTTCGACGGCGCGCGACGCCGGGATCTGACGGCCCAGGCCTACGGAATGCGCCTCCTGCAAGTGGAACGGGACTACCTGACCCCGGTCGCGGACGCCGCGGGGAAAGCTGCGCGCCTGTTGGACACTTGCGATCGCCTGCTGTTCGACCCGAAACTCGGACTACGCCTGATCGAACCGCCGGTCTCCAACGATGAGGTCGCACGGCGACTGGTCGGTCGCATGGGCATCGTGCCCGCGGGCTGCGCGGAAAATGGCGAGTATCATCACGGACAGATGATGATGCACCGATTCCGGATGCTCACACCCGGTGAGGCCGATCGCGCCTGGTTGCAGTTCAAGCCGATCGTTTCGGCCATGCGCGACGCCTCCCTGGCCGGACCGTTCGAGATGCCATCGACCTCGTACGCCTCGGATGCGGCGGATCCGCACTTCGGCAAGGGAATGTACTTCGGTCTGTCGGGGTCAACGGACTGGATCGTCGAGTTCCTGCAGGATATTGCCGGGCTTGAACTGGCGCTGCACGACGACCGGCGCCCGGCGTTGCGCGTCACGCCGCGTCTGCCGGCTGAACTGAAAAGCGGATTGACGCTCCGGCGCGTCATCCATGCGGCATGTCCCGGTGGGGGATATCGTTGCATCCCCTTGACGTTGACGATCCGGCCTGCGCGTCAGCGGAAGAGTGATTTCGTGCGCATCAATGGCCGGACCATGGCCATGCCGGAGTTGGCGTCGCTCGAAGGCATCCAGGAACTTGACATTGTCGTGAACCCATGACGAACCACGTACACAAAGGAAAACGCAACGTGAATATGCCCATTCGGCACAACAAAACGCATCAATCCCCCCGACGAAACCGATTCGTCCTGTCATTGACAGCCCTAGCCTGCCTGATGCCGATGCTGGCCCCTGCCGCGCCGACCGAGTACCCGCGCGTGACGTCATTCATTCCGCCGGATCTGGCATGGGTTCCGCGCAAACGCCCGAAGGAACCCGCCTATGTCTCCGCCAACGTGCGTTACTGCATCTTTGTCCTGGGTAACGGCCGGAGTTCCGTGATGACCCTGGCGTGGGACGAGTCGGAGGGCACAGGCAAGGGCTATGACACACTCTACGCCGACACCAACCTGAATGGCGTTCTGGGCGAGGAGGGCGAGCGCTTCTTCTGGAGCAACGAGCCGGCCAAGCGGACGGAGGAAAAGGATCGGCACGAACGCTATCTGGTGGAAAACGTCAAGGAGATCGGCTCCGACCATGTCTACTCCTTCCGCTTTGCCGGTGTGTACAAACCCGATGTGATCGAGTACGACTCCGCCTTCAGAATGTCCTCACCCGCGCTGAGTTACGATGTCGGGCTCCTGCCTGGTGAACTCAAGCTCCTGTGGGGCAGTTCGCTTGCGACCGCTCCGGTGTACAAGTTCGGCGGCGAGCCGATCCCAACCGTGAACGGCAAGCATGCGGGCGAAGCGCTCGGGACCTGGAAGGCCGGCGAAAATGTCGCCGCGTCGGTGTGGCTTGCGCTGCACGGAACGCCCGAGGGGGCGCAGTTGCGCTTTTACGGGTCGAAGTTCCCGTCCCTGGCCGCGGCCGTGCGGGACAACCGCTGGGGCAAGGCCGGATACCCCATCGTCCTGCTGCGCGTCCTTGATCCCGCGACGCGGCAACTCCGGGAGATCATCCCGTTCGGTGACTCCTGCCCCTGTGCGGGCGGGTTTGCACCGCAGATGATCCTGCCCTCCCGCGTGCCTTCGGGCGCGCACGAGGTGGTGGTGCGCATGCTGCGGGTGCCTGAACTCGGCGGTTGCGCGGATTTTGTGTGGCCGGTGACCGTGGAGAATCCGTTCGAGACGAACCCGGTAGCCGATCCCGCCTTTTCGGCCTTGCAACAGCAGTTCCCTGATGCCACATTCGCAACCCTGCGCCGGGCTGACACCGCCGCCGAGCGCGCGACGCTGCGCGACGGGGAGCGCGTGATTCCGGCCGCCGCGACCGACACGACGTTGCTGCCGAACAACCGCGACTGGGATGCGCGTCACGCCAACACCGGCACGGATGCGGCGCTCTACGTCGGTGTCCGCCCGTGGAACTACGCGGATAACCGGTCGCTCCTGCGCTTCGACCTGTCCGGCGTGCCGAAGGAGACTGCGATCCTCGGAGCGCGGTTGCGTCTGACGCTGATCGGTGGCGGCGAAGGGGGGGCACCCTATGGAACCAACGACACCCTCGAGGCGTACGCCCTATGCCGGCCCTGGAACGAGTGTCAGGACAATCCGGATGGCTATGCCTGCTGGTTCGGTCCGCGTTTCCGTGGAAAACTCCGTTCTGAGAAGTGGGCACAGGAGGGCGCGGCGGGTGAAGGGATTGACCGGGATGCAAAACCGGCCGGCAGCACGACAGCCATGCGCGGCTACCCTGACAAAGCCAGAAACGAACTCGTTCGGTTCGTAGACCTGGTCCTGACCGATCTGGTCAAGGCCTGGCAAGCCGGGACGCGGCCGAATTACGGCATCTTGCTTCAGATGCGCGGTATGGGCGGTGGTTCTATTGCGTCCAGCGAGCAGGGCGACTACCCGTTCCGTCCGGCCCTGGTGATTGCCTATCGCGGCGCGGCTCCGGCGCCGACCTATGCCCCGCGGCCCGGCGAAGATCTTGAGCAGGCGCTGCAGCAGGCCGCGCTGACGAAACGTCCGCTGGTCATGCGCTTCTACATGCAGACCTGCGGCATCTGCAAGAAAGTTGAGGCCACCACGTTCAAGGACGATCGCGTGGTCAAGGCTCTGGGCGAGATGCTGGTGGTGAAGGTGGATGCGGAGCGGTATCCAAAGAAAGTGGCAGAGTTCGGGGTCGAGGGCGTACCCGCGATCGTGGTGGTGGCTCCGGATGGTAAGACCGTCATCTCACGCATCGAAGCGCAGGCGATGATGCAGCCGGAGACGTTGCTGCCGAAACTGACGGTGGCGCTCCCGGCGCGGCCGAAAGCAGCCCTGCCGCGGAGTGCCGCAATCGGAACACCGAACGGCGCGCCGGACGAGGCGGCGTGGAAGATGGCTGGCGTGATCGCAGGGTTTCAAAAGGAGAACGGCAGCGGAGCATCGGAGGTTGCCACCCGGGTTCTTGCGTTGGCGGGGCCGGATGCGCTGTTCTTGTCAGCCATCTGCCCGGAACCGAAGCCGGAGTCGATCGTGGCCAAAGCAGATGCTCGTGACGCGGATCAGGTCTGGCAGGATGACTGCATCGAGTTTTTTGTGGAGCCGGTCAAGGGCAGCGGCGAGGAGCGCCACTTCGCGGTTTCTGCCGGCGGCATGCTCTACGACGGCCGCAACGGCGACAAGGCGTGGAATGGGGACTGGACTGCCGCTGCCAAGCGCACGCCAGAGGGGTGGGCCGTAGAGGTCCGCATTCCATGGGCCACGCTGGGCCTGATGGGGCAACCCAAGCCGGGTGCCGAGATTGGCTTTAACGCCGGCCGTGTACGCAATGCCGACGGTGAAAGTTCGCAGTGGTCGCTGACCGAGGGCAGCAGCCACCAGCCGGTGAAGTTTGGAACGTTGAGAGTGGAATGAGGAAAAGGTAGGATTCGACAGATTACAGCGAAAGATTAGGGGTAAGATTAGGTTCGGCAAAAGAAAGGAATGGTGAGGAGATGAGAAGATCAGTTCATGTGGTTGCGATCATGTTGTGTGCCGCTGTGGTGTTTCTGGCCGGATGCAGGGCGACAGTCCAAACAGCCACCACACTGGAACCTCCTAAGGACTACACAGGCGTTTGGCAGGTGAAGAACTCGAACGGCCAACTGATCGAGATCAAGACCTATGCCAATGGCCAACTGCACGGGCCGTATGTCAACTGGTACAGCAACGGGAACCTGCATTGGGTGTACAACTTCAACCTCGGTCAGCCCAAAGGCAGGCAGATCACGTTCAGCCAGGCGGGCGAGATCCTCGACTCTTCAGTCAAATAACAGGCCGGACAGCGGCAGGCGACGCTTTGCAGCGCGCCTGCGCTGGAGCGATCTGACCACAGCAAGTTTAACCTTTCACCCTAATCTTTCGTCATAATCTTTCGTCACAATCTCGCAAAAAAGGAAACAACGCCATGAATACACCGATTCGTCACGGAACCCTGCGTCGAAACCACCTCCTCGCGTCATTGGCAGTTCTATCCTGCGCGCTGCCGATGCTGGCCCCTGCCACGGCTCAGGCGCAGGGCAACCCCAAGACCGCCGTGATCAAAGAAGACTGGGACTGGGCAGGCCCCATGGCCAAGGTGGTCAAGCAGGGCAAGGGCAAGAACGTGGAGGGCGTGGTGCTGCAGTTGGGCGATTCGTTGAGCTATGCCAACCAATCCACGAAATGGGCCTTCTCCGGCGCCCCGGACGGGACGGCCGAGGACAAGGCTACGTTGGTCTGGTCGCATGCGGGCAAGCGCGACAACACGGACGGCTGGTATCTGGCGCGGATGGATCACCCGGCTGGCGGGCGTTCCGAGACGGCGGCCAGCGGCATCCGGACGGACGAGTATATTGCTGGTGGCAAGCGCGGTATGCCTCCGCTCAAGGCCATTCTTGAAAAATTCAAACCCCAGGTTGCATTTGTTCTGCTTGGCGCCAACGATGCCACGGCCAGTCGGCCGGTGGAGGCTGTGGCCAAGGACATGGCGACGATTGTGGACACGATTTTGGCCAACGGTACGGTCCCGGTCCTGCAACTGGTGCCGCCGGGCGCGAATGATGCCCGCAACGAATTCATCCGCAAGTACAACGAGGCCTTTGTGACCCTGGCCCGCGCGAAGAAGATCCCGATGGTTGATCTCTACGGCGAATTCGTGACGCGCGCCCCCAACAACTGGAAGACCAAGCTGATCAGCGGCGACGGCATTCACTTCACCGGCGAACAGGCCGGGGGGCCTGCCACGCCCGAAAACCTCGCCCAGTGCGGCTATCTCCTGCGCTGCTGGGCTGCCGTTCAGAAACTGACCGAGGTCAAGACCAAGGTTATTGACTTGGCTAAGTAGTTCAGCATGATACAGATGGATTCTGCCGATGGCGGCAGGACTTGGACCAAATCGCACCTTCAAAAGAGGCTCAAGAGTCAGGAGAATTGCGATGATGAAACGGGAAAGATCGAGAGTCGTGACGTTAGCGATGCTGTTTTTTGTTGGACTTGGTCTGGACTTGCCGGCGGTGGCGGATGAGGTTGTGGCGCGTGGTCGGGCCGCGGCGGTGATGGTGGAAAAGGGGCCGGCGCTGGATGGGACCATGGCCGATCCTATCTGGTCCAAAGGCGCGCTGCTTTCGATGGGGGGCTGCACCTCCGGCGAACCGGTGGCCCACAAGACCTGGGCTCGGCTGCTCTTCGATGGCACGCATGTCTATATCGGGGTACATGGCGATGAACCGGACACCGACGGCATGGTGATGAAGGCAACCGCGCGCGATGGAGACGTGTGGCAGGATGATTCGTTTGAGTTTTTCCTGCGAGCTGACCCCGAGATGCCATACCGGCATTTCTCCGTCAATTCACTCGGCACGCTGGCCGACTATCGAGATTCAGAGCTGACCTGGGACAGCACCGCCGAGGTGCGCTGTTCCGTGGACAAGGGCAAGTCATGGACCGCCACCTTCCGCGTGCCCCTGAAGGAACTCGACGCCTACGTGGGGGAGGGGCAGACCTGGACGATGAACCTCTATCGTTCGCGCCAGCCGCGCGGCGCCGCGCCGCTGCTGGAGTATTCATGGGCCATCATGAACTCGACGAAATTCGACAGCCCGGATGAGTTCGGCCTGGTGACCGGGGTGGCGGTTCCGCGGCGGGAGGATGGGGTCACACGGATGCGCGAGAAGCCTGCGCCTCCGCCGGCAACCGCCGAGACGGGTGTGGATGCCGGCGGCGTGACGATCTACCGCAAGCAGTCGTTCTCCAACGCGGTCGAAGGATGGGCTGGCGATGGCGGCGCCACGGTGGCGCTGGCGGAAGGCGGGGTCGACGGCCGGGCGCTGCAGGTGATCTGCAAGGGCGATTTCGCGGGTGCGCAACTTCCTCTGAATGTCGCCGGTTCTGCCGGTCTGCGGCTTGCTTTCCATATGAAAACTCGTGGGATTCCCGTCGTCATGATCAACGTCTCGGACAAGATATCGAAGGACAACACCACCTCCCATGCGTACCGTGACTTGAGCGAGGGAGAGTGGGTTCCGGTACTGTATTACCTTGATCAGTTCCGCTATAACTCGCAGGGACACGAAAGCGTGGTTGGTGGCAAGACGGCTTACGGGGGCATCCGTTTCTTTGGTCCTGACCGTATCGCGGCGGGCGCCGGTTTCATGATCGACAACGTTGTGCTCTATCGCGGCGTGGATGCGACGCCGCCGGGTGCGGTTGGAAGTCTGAAGGCTTTGCCGGTGGCGGACGGCGTTCAACTGACGTGGACCGCGGCGCCGGACAATGTTATGCCCATGGTGTACGCGATTGCCAGGGCGGATGCTGGAGGCGCGTTTGTAAAGGTCGGGGAGACTTGTGGCACGGCCTTTCTGGATCGCGGCGCGCCGGCTGGCAAGTGCCGGTACCGCGTGCTGGCCGTGGATTTTGAGGAGAACATCGGGCCGTGGAGCGAGCCCGTGACGGTGAAAGCCGCAGCGGCCGCTGTTGTTGCTGCTGCGGTTGAAGAGACTGATCGCCCGGGATATGCCGCCCATGTCCGTGCGGTGCATTCCTCGGGTCTCGGCAAAGTGCGCAAGGGGCGTGTGGTGTTGTTTGGCGACTCACTCACCTATGCAACCTCGTATCGTCCGGCAGTCCAGGCGGCGTTCCTCAACCTCAGCGTGAAGGCCTTCGGCTATCCATCCATGCGCACGGGGTTCGGCAAGGATAACATCGCCAGGATTCTGAAGGAGGAAAATCCCGAGTATCTCTGCCTGCTTTTCGGGACCAACAACGGAAAGTCGCCCGCCGATAATGCTGCGGCCATGGAGGACCTTGCGGCCATCGTCAAGATGTGCGATGAGAACGGCACGGTCGCGCTGCTGGGAACGATTCCGCCGCGCGGCTTTGCGGACCCGGCATCCACGCCGGAAGCCGACTACAACCGCGCGGTTATGGAGCTTGGCCGTAAGATTCAGGTGCCGGTGGCGCATATTTTTGAAAGCATTCAGGCCGCCGGCGACCGGAAGCAGTTTATTGCGGACGACGGCGTGCATTGGAATGGCACGGGTATGGCTATCGCAGGGCGGGCCTGGGGACGCGCACTGAAACAGACACGATTTGTAATTCGGGACAGGGAGTAACCCGGGGTGGGCCGTGTGCGCCATGCCGATGGTGAAGCTTCGCAGTGGTCACCGACTGGGGGCAGTTCGGGATGCCCCCGGTCCCCAGCGCACTTGCCCCGGGAAAGACCGACCCAACTATGCACGCTGTTTTGCCCTTCACGTTCCGCGCGTTGTCCCCGCACCATCCGACGCCGATGGATCGCGACTACCTGATGCGGGTGGTTGAGGCGGCGCGCACGTACCCGGCGGGAATGACGAGGCGGCCGGCGCGGCGTGGCAGAAGAAGAACACGCCGGTGGAGACGGCAGGGACCTCCGGTTCCGGGATCCAGCCCGGCGGCGCGGTGGTTCTGGCGGCCTGCAGCCTGCCCGGTTCGCCCGGCGGATATCTCTTTGCCCTCTCAGCGCGCGACGGTTCGCTGCTCAGCAGATTGGAACTGCCGGCGGCCCCGGCCTTTGACGGCCTTGCCGTGGCCAAAGGCAAGGTGTTCATCTCCCTGCAGGACGGAACGGTGATGTGCTGTCAGGGATCGGGTCGTTGAGCCGTGGCTCGGACCTGCTCAACATCCGGCAGCCTTGCGACGCAGTTTGCAACGGCAGGCTTCGATAACTTGAGGCGACGGATCCTTGAAGCGAACCGGCACGGCGGCATCTTCCGGGCCGGCAGGCGCTCCATCCGGAGCCAACACGCCGAGTACGGCAGGGAAAGCCCTCGGGTTCTTCCGGCTCCACGCGAGCAGGAACTCTGCGTCCTGCTGTCCGCGGCGGAAAGCCTTTAACCGGAGCGTTGGCAGGACCCATGGTGATCCGGGCTTGTACGCCGACGGGCACAGCACCGAGAGGCGGTCGGCGACCTCCAGCCAGTCCATGTTGCTGAAACCCTCCATGGGAGTGGCCGACCAAGGCAGCACGCCCTCCGCGCCGAGCAAGGCCCCGCGCCAGCACCATAGTGTCTCGTGCATCGGCAACTCAGCAGGTGAGTGCGCGCCACCGTAATTGATGATCGACGTTCCCTCTCTAAGCCGCTGACGGACGAGTTTCCTGAACCGGAAAAACTCGGAGCTGATGCGGAACATGTCGCGCGTGCCGGCTATTTCACCAAAATCCCACTGCGGCCGGGAGATGTCGATGCAATAGCGTATATCCATGCGCCCGCCTCCGCCGGCGGCAAAACCCTTCCGGCAGAGGTCGCCAAAGTATTTCAGCGCTAGAAAATCGTCTCGTGTGACCGGCTCGTCCAGGCACCACCATGACGTGCCCCGTGTCTGCCGCGTTATTTTGTTGGGTCCTTCGATTCGCGCGGGTTCCTTGTAAAGGTGCTTGTTGTTCCAGTACGAGATGTAGGCCGGCTTTGTCCAGCCGCGTTCAAGAAGATGCGCGGCAAAGTCGCGTGCGACGCACTCCAGCCGCCCTGCGTAACCCGGGGCAAATGCCTGTGCGATCGGCCGCGCGCGTATCGCGTGCTCAGCCAGCGCCGCGAACCACTCTTCCTTTGTATTGCCCATCGGAACGTGATCCCTGTAATCACGCTCCATGGTGCCAGGCCAATCCTCGAAAAGCGGCAGATAAAACATCGCCACCGGCGTTCCGGCACGAGGCAACCCGGCAAAAGCCGAGCCATCAAGAAGGGGACCGTTCCTCTCATCGTAGCCGCGCCAGTCTGCAATTCTCCCTTCGGCATTGAACGCCGGGGCACAGTCCGGATACACATCGCCCATCTGTGTATAGGGGAGTACGTTGAAGTTGCAGCGATGCCGGTGCGCAAGACGATGGTAGGCCAGCTGTATCTCCTCTTCCTCGGGGGCGTCAACTTTCAACCCGTAGTACCTTGCGAAGCGTCCATAGGAGTTCAGATCAACAACGAAACCCAATGCATCGCCAAGCGTTGCATCAAGCACCTCGATCTCAACCGGCACAACCCGTCCGGCAACTCGCACTTCAACAAGCGCCTTTCCGGGCACGGCCGTTTTCGGGATCAGCAGATCAACAACAACAAGGCCTACCTTGACACCTGGATCGAAGCGCCCTTCTGGCTCAAGTCTATCGGGAACACGCCGCCCGCCTTCATGGCCCGGCAGGACATAGCGCGCCGCTTCGATTGTCGTCTCAATCCAGCCGGGTGCATGCACATGGATCGCGGCTCCGCCCGGGCCTGCTATGTTCAGATCCAGTATCTCCCCGCGAAAGGCCTGTAGAGAAAGCGTCCGGCTCAGGCCGTCGATCCAGATCGCCGGCCTCTTTGAGCCAGATAAACTCAGGCCGTCCTCGTCAAGAGACTCGCCCGGAAAAAGCACCGCCACCGCCACATCCGGCGCAGGAAATTCGTACGACGGAACCTCAGGCGGCTCAAAAGACTCCGTCTGTTCGGTGACGCTTGCGGGTACCGCGATCCATGTCGGTTCGCCCCTGGAGCCATCCATCGCTGCGTACTGAACACGCAGTACACCGCCTTTTCCGGTTATGCCGGAGAGATCGATTCGGCCGAACGAAGACTCCTCCGGTACAGAGGGCAACCTCCAGAGTTCCAGCGGAGTATCATTGAACTCAGCATAAACCTCAAATGCCGGTTCGAATGCCTTCTGCAGCTGACCCAGCAGAACAACTCCGTTTTCTGCGAGCCGGAGTGAGTCTGCTACAAGGGGCGGCGGCTTGGAGGACTCGCCGCGCTTCTCGGCCGCAACTTCAAGCATAGGGGGAAAATCCGAATGTACCGAGTGGGGTCTTGTTCTGACCTCACGCTGGCCTTTTTCATCCATCAACACCAGCCCGCAGGCGAACCCTGTTTGCATCTGTGCCACAAGTTTTCCTGGAACCGGAATGCTCCACCAGCCATTTTCGTCCGGTTCGCCCCGGTTCGGCAAAGCCACGACTGTCCGTCGGGAACCCGCATTGCCGAAAGCGACATCGGTTATGGCTGTTCCCGCGCCGGCCCATGGTACACACCCGGCGGAATCGGCGCAGGTTTGCGCCCATTCGTAAGAGGAGGCACCGGGATCGAGTGTGTAATCCTTGGCGGTGCCGGGATGCCATTCGGCTCGGATCGTGGAGATGCCGACAACCGGTAGCGCGCCGGGCGCGCCATCCGGACGATGCAGGCGCAGAATTGCGTCAACCGGGTGCATACTCTCAATCGCGGTAAGGTCAAATTTCAACAAGGCTATCTCGGAAAGACCGCGCAGACCAATGACATCCCGTCCGCCGCAGGACTCGTGCCGATGCCCGGCCCAGGCGTAGGTAATTGTGGTGGAAGCAACTGACGGACAGGAAACAGTTCGGGGTATGCCAGTCATCGCCCAGCCTCCACTTTTTCATTATTCGTAACGACTCAGGTAGCCCCGTCATAGGGCCACCTGCGACCGCAGCATAACCTGCCGCTCCTCCCGCACACAATCGGGAAACGGGGGGGGTATTTTGAAAGACAAAGCACGGCTGTATTTGCTAGCGTATCGGTTTCGGGCACAGTAGGTGCCGCGTCCGGCGAAGAAAAATTTTGCAAGAGCCTCTACGCGAACATTGCCGCGATGTACGACGAGTGGGAACTGAACACATGAAATTTTATCTGCTGTTTGCCCTATGTCTTGCCGTCGTCGCGCCCGCAGGTGCTGCCGCGGCGGGAGTGGATCCTCTGGCAAGCCCGGCCCCGCCGCCGACGGCTTCGCGATCTCTGCAACAAGGCATGGCGCAGATGGAACAGGCCATCGCACACGCCGAAAGCCTGCTGCCGGAAATCAGCAAGGCCGCCGAGGGTGCCGCCCGGCGCTGGATTGCCGGCGGGGATCTGTATGCGGCGGGCGATGGCTGTGCGACCGATGAGCTCTTCTATCGCGCGGGCGGTTTGATTGGACTGAAGCGGGTCGGGCCCTTCAAGCAGAACCATAATGGCTCCCAAGTCACGTGGGGCGAAGTGCCGGAGAAGTCGGTGGTCCTCTATGCCATGCACCGCAATGTGGATCCGGGCATCATTCTGTTCGACGAGCTCGGCCACCTGATGTTCGAGGGCGACACGGTGGTGTTCTTCGGTTCGAGCCGCTGGCTCGCCTGCCGGCGCTCCGTGGAGGCCTTGCGGAAACGCCTGCCCGCCGAGCGGTTCTTCTTCATCGACACGGACTTGCCGCAGGAGACGTCGTTCGCCACCGCCGACGGCCGCCGTTACGGTGATTACGCCGGGATGGTCACGGCGGTCCACGCGTGGGCCTTCACGTCCGAACTGATCGCCGCCTGCACGCGCCAGAACAAGACGCCCGGCATCTGGCCCAGCGGGGCGATCCCGGGCTACGAGGCGTGGGAGAAGCAATACCAGGCGATCAAGTTCCATGACGATATCACGGTGCGGCCGATTGATGTCGGGGTGCTGGGTCGGCGTTACCTGCAGATCCTGAGGGGACAGGTCCTGGCCTGTGCGGCCTCGGCGCCCCAGGTGCGAGCCGCCGCCAGGCTGCTGGCGGATGTGCCGGCGGACCATGGGGTGTATACCATGGTGGAATCGCACCTGCTGGCAAGCGAGGTACGGTTCCCGAAGGAACTGCCGAACTGGATGCTGGTTCAGCGCAGTTGGCGCTGGCGCCGGGCCGCGCTCACGGTTGAAAAGGGCGATGGGGTGCTCTGGCTTGGCGCATTCGACTGGCCGACCAGCGAGGTCGAACGCGCGGCAAAAATGGGGAACCCCATAGCGGCAGTGAGCCTCTACGGTCCGGGCCAGACTCCCCGGCATCCCCAGCTGGCCACGCCAGGCGTGGCACCGCAGGCAGAGCCGCCGCAAGCGGGCGGAACCCAGACGAGTACCAACGGTAATGCGGCCATGATGACAACCGCTACCCAGATACCGGCGGGTGTTGTGTGGATTCCCGCCCCATGGCAGTATCCGGATGCTGTGCTGGAACTCGACGGCTATCCGCTGCCAGCCTGCCCATCCAGCAGCATCGTGCAAGGCACATTGCTGTGGGGTCTAGTCGGCGAGGTGCTGGAGCAGCGTAAGTAGTTCATGTATACCAGAAAAGAACTCCGTTGCTGCTGGCTGTCCGGCCTGTGCCTCCTGCTTGCGGTGGCCACGGCCAACGCCTGGTTCATTCTGCCGCCCGGAGCGGACATCACCACCGTTCTGGACAGCGCGGACAACCAGTTCTGCTGGTTCGCCGGCCCCTCCGGCCAGGAGGAGTGGTTGATCAACAAGGGCGGGAACAACGCCATCCGGATCAAGGGGAATCAGGATGTGACCGGGCTGAAGTTCAACCTTTCGGCCTATCGTGGTCAGCGTGTGGTGGCGGCGGAACTGCATCTGGCGCGGGCCAACCCGGACCTGGTGACGTCACTGGCGGCAGCCACGATCAACACAGACTGGGCGGAGTCTTCCGCTTGTTGGCGCTATCGTTCGACCAGCACCGACTGGACGTTCACCAATAGTGACTTTTCGACCGCCTCATTCGGTAATTACGGTTCCCTGACCAGTTTCGGATTTTCCAACTCGGTCACGTTCCGGGTCTATACAACCAACAGTTACACGTGGATCGCCATGGTCCTGGCCCCGGCCGTGGTCAACGCCCTGATCCTGGACCAGTACGGCCTGGCCGTCACCGACCCGCGCCTGCACTCGGCGTTTGCCGGCAATCCCACGATTTACACGCGCGAACAGAATTCGGCACTGCAGCCGCGGCTCTACATCCAGTTCGCCGCCAACACGGATTTCACCGCCCCGGCGCAGGTCGGCGGACTCGCCGCCGTGCCGGCAGGGGAAGACGGCTCTGTGGAACTGCAGTTCACGGCGCCGTCGGACCCTGACGACGCGAATGCGTTTGGCTATCATGTCCGCTACTCCACTGGCGATGTCTTTGCCGCCGCCACAGACGCGGAGCGCTGGCGGATTCCGCGCCCGGGCGCGCCCGGCGCGACCCAGCGCGTGCTGCTCGAACGTCTGACGCCAGGCACCAACTATGCCTTTTTCGTGCAGGCCTACGATGCGGTGGGCAACACCGGCACACCGGCCAAGGTTCGGTTCACGCTGCCGCCGCCTGCCTATGTTCCCCGGCTTGCCGATGGGGGGCTGGCATCGCCAAACCCCACGGGCCAGACGGTTCGCACCGCCGGCGGAGTGCTGCGTTATTTCGGCGCGAGCGAAGTGGCGCAGATCAACCCGGCTACCGGCAACACCATCGAAGACGGCTACACCGGCACGGGCGCGGACAATTACAAAAAAGCCAACATGGTGTGGAACGCCGCGAGCAACACCCTCTTCCTGGCCGGCTGCCGCAACGAGGTGGTGGGCGCGCAACTGATCCTGCAGCGCTTGGGCGCGAGCCTGAACGAGGTCGGCGTCACGGTCAGCGACCTGACGGCAACCGGCGGGGCGAGCATTGCGGCTTCACCCAACATCGAACGCTTCCAGATGCACTACATCGCCAGCGGCGGCAGCGCATATGCGGAGGCAGCCATTCCGCTGGCGGCGCCGTTCCCGACCACGTTCAACATCCCGGACGCCAACCACAACGCCGGCGGCACATACCAGTCGGTTTACCTCGACTTCTTCATCCCTCCGGCTACCGCCGCGGGCGTGTACACGGGCACCGTGAGCGTCAGCGCGGCGGCGCTGGGCGCTGAGAGCCCGGTGCGGATCGGACTACAACTGCGCGTCAGCAACGTCTCGATCCCCGACCGCATCTCATTCGAAGTGGATCTCAACGGCTACGGCAACCCCTGGGATTTCGGCGCCGACACCACCGCCACCTGCCAGCAATACTTCCAGACGATCCACAAGCATCGCGCCACGGCCAACACGTTGGCCTATAACCATGCCGGGGCCGCCAACTACACCGACCGCCGCCCGGACCTCACCGGCAACGGCCCGACCCTTCAGGCGTCGTCCTGGACGGCGTTCGACAACAAGTACGGCCGATATTTCACCACCAACGCCGCGCAGTCGGCCTTCAACGCCACGCACGGCTACACCGGTCCCCGAGTCAACACGCCCGTCACCCGCTTCTACACGACCTTCAACGAGATGTGGCCGCAGTCCATGCTCGACACCACCTACGGCTTCGATGCCGCCGGCGCGGGTCCGGCCTATTGGGACGGCCTGCGCTCGGCCGGCAACTACACCACCCTGTTTCCCGCCTGCCCCGATGTGCGGACCGCGTTTCCCATCGGGTACCGCCAGGCGCAGATCAACGTGATGTCCAACTGGCTGGCGCACGCCAGCGCGGCCGGGTGGACGCAGACCGCGTTCGAGAACTACCTGAACGACAAGTACGACTACGCCAGCACGCACTCGCTGTGGGTGCTGGAGGAAAACGAGACGGCCGACGATTTCCGGGCCACAGGGCGTTTCCAGGAAATGTGGCGCGCCGGGTTGGCTGCCAGCGGGGTCACCAACGTTCTCTGGCACTTCCGCATCGACATCTCGGACCGCTGGGGGCAGCACTGGGGCGAACTGGACAACCGTGTCAACTTCGTTTGCATGGGCGCCGGCGCGGCCGGCTGGCACTGGCCAAGCAAGAAGTATCGCCGGTATGGGCTCGACGCGGACAAGCAGGAGGATTGGATCTGGTACGGCCTCGGCGCGCCGGTGGCCGGTTCGGGTACAGCCAATGCCAGGACCTTTCTGCAGAAGTGGTGCCAGGGCTTCAACGGCGGCCTGCCGTACTGGGATAGCTACAGCACGCAGTGGGTCAACGCCGACGATTCGACGCCCTGTGTGGTCTATTCCGGCCAGAGCGTGCCGGGGTTTGGCACGTACCCCGGGCCGATCATGAGCCGGCGCGTGAAGCAGATGCGCCAGGCACAGCAGATCGTCGAACTGCTCAACCTGTGGAGCGCCTGCCGCGGCATGAACCGCAGCCGCGTGCGCGATGCGTTGAACGCCACGTACGGGCAGGGCACCTGGGACTACGCCTTCGGCACGCTGGACGAGGTGAAGCTTTACCAACTGCATGCGGGGCTCGTGGCGCAACTCGAAGCACAGCCGGAGCCATTGAAGATCGCGCGGATTGACAGCGCCGCGGGTTCGTCGACGGTGCTCTACTGGCCGAGCATGAGCAACTGCACCTACACGCTCCTGCGCTCCACCAATCTCGTAACCGGCGCCTTCCAGTCCGTGATCTCCAACGTGCTGGCGAACTCGCCCGGCAATGTTTATACCGACGCCCC
The DNA here is from genome assembly GCA_037144015.1 of bacterium. Lineage (GTDB taxonomy): Bacteria > Verrucomicrobiota > Kiritimatiellia > RFP12 > CAIWXQ01 > CAIWXQ01. Next base: position 12,816 of record JBAWXQ010000002.1, on the reverse strand, counting down.
CGCCTCGTATTCCGCCGCCTTTTACAAACTGCTGGAGCAGTGGTACTGACTTCTGCCCTTACAAGAAGAATGGTTTTCGTCGCACATATTGTGTGATACGTCTACCAGATCGACAGAGACATGGAAAAGCATATGAATAAAAGCAAACAAGGTTTGCAGCAAAGAGACGTTCAGATTCCACTGACGCCCGAGACCATTGCCGCCACGGAGGCATTCCGGCCCAAACGCGCCATGGAAACGATCCGGCGCCTATGGGAAGCCGCGCGGCTGATAGACGCGAAAGCCGTTCGTGCCGCCGCTGAATTCGTCGCCAGTGAACTGCGGGAAGCCGGCCTGGACGGCGTCACGATCGAGGAAATACCGGCCGACGGCAAGACGTCGTTCGGCGGCTGGCTGATGCCGGTGGCCTGGACCGCGACAGAGGCCCGTCTGGAGGTCCGCATTCCCGGGCAAGGCGTGGAAACGTTGGCGGACTACGGTGAGATTCCCCAGAGTCTCGCCCTGTATAGTCCCGGCACGCCACATGGCGACTGGGTTGAGGGATCGGTGGTGGCTGCGCCGGACGCGGTGTCGGTCCAGAGCCGGTTGCGCGGCGCCTTTCTGTTCCTGGAGTCGGGCATGGGCTCGGCCGAAATCAACGAAACGGCGGCCGGTTCCGGCGCACTGGGCGTGATCGTCTGCATGCCGAACAATGACCCCAAGGCGGCCCGTTATGTCAATTATGCTGTCCCCATGGACGCCGACCGGGCCTGCGTGCCCTGCTTCTCCCTGTCGCCCGCCGCGGGCGCGCGGCTGAAAGCGCTGCTGCAAACCGAACCGGCTCTTCACCTGCGGGCAAGGGTGCAGGCCGAACGCGCGGCCGGCAAGGCTCCGCTGGTCACCGCCACGCTCGGACAGGGACAGCCCGAGGTCTACCTCTGCGCGCACCTGGACGAGCCGGGCGCGCAGGACAATGCCTCGGGAGTCGGCGTGGCGATCGAGGCCCTGCGCGCGCTGCAAGCCGCGACGCGCGGACCGGGTGGCAAGCCGCCCCGGCGTGCGATCCGCGTCTTCTTTTCCGTGGAAGTGCGGGGCATGCAGGCGTGGTTAAACAGTCGAAAGCGTGTTCCGGGCTTCCTGGCCGGGCTGAACCTGGACATGGTCGGCTGTGAGCCCGACCCGGAGACGCAGGGAAGTGTCATGACCCTCGGTCGTGGCTTTCCAGGGCAGTCGCACTTCGCGCCGTACCTTCTGGAGGCCGCCGCCCGCCTCGCCGACAAGCGAACGGGCAACAGGCCCATCCGCTCGCGGCCGTGCGGCGTCAGCGACGCCTTGCTCGGCCTCAGTCCGGCGCCCGGCCACGTGTCGCTCGAGCAGAAGACAGGGCCAACCTACCACAGTTCCGCGGACGTTCCCGCATTCCTTAGCCTGGACGCCATCCGCTGGTCGGGGATGGCGGCGACCGCCTTCCTGCATGCCATCACGCGGTTTGACAACCGGGCGGCCATTGACCTGGCGCGGCGCCTTGTGCGAAGTGCCGCCGGGGCCATGCGGGTGAAGCCGACTGAGGCTGCGACGATCTGGGCACAGGCCGCAGCGGAATTGGATTCGCTACGGCGAGGCATGGCGGTTCCCGACCTGTTTGGCGACTGGCGCACCCCCGCGGACGTGTACAAAGCGGGGGTCCGACGGTCCACGGGGTGCTGGCCCGCGGTGGAAGATCGCAAGCGCCTGGAATCAGTGATCGCCGCGCTGCCCGCGGCGCCCGCGGGAAAAGTGGTTGTGATGTCCGAGAGAAACCGTGTGCGGCGCGAAGCGGAGGTCTTGGTTCCCCAGGTAACGTTCCGCGGTTTCCTCTCCTTCGAGGACCACGTAACACCGGCCGCTCGCACGGAGTTGGCGGAGGCCCTCGATCTGGCGCCGGGGTGGTCCACGGAAACGTGGGCCTGGCTGTTGGCCTCGCGTTTGCGCGGTAAAGCAACGCTCGCGGAGGCGGTTGACACACTCCGGGACCAGGGCGCGGTCATCGAAATGAAGAAGGCCGTCGCGCTGACCCGCTATCTGGTCAAGATCGGTAAGGCCCACTTACGCCCCATCCTGAAGGCGGCTGAACTGCGCCGCGCCTTCCGGGCCATCGGCGTGCGGCGCGGATCGGTCCTGTGCGTGCATTCGTCCCTGAGCCAGTTCGGATATATTCCGGGCGGCGCGGAGACGCTTGTGGAGGCGTTGCTGGACGTGTTGGGCCCACGGGGAACCCTATGTGTTCCGACGCACTCGCTCAGCGTGCTGGGCGCCGAACCCTACGACCCGCAGCATTCGCGGTCGGTCGTGGGCGCCGTCAGCGAGTATTTCCTCCGGCATCCCGGGGTCGTCCGCAGCCCGCACCCGACGCACTCGGTCGCCGCCCTCGGACCGGATGCTCGCGCACTGACCCGCCTGTCGAACCCCGAGTCGGCGCCGATGGCCCGCGACGGATTCTGGGGGAAGTTATACGACGCGGGCGGCGACGTGCTGCTGCTGTGCCCCATCACCAGTGCGACCATCTTCCATGTTGGCGAGGCTTGGACTAGTGTCCCGCAGCCTTCGCTGATCGCGCACCGCAAGGATTCGGTCGGGCACCGCCGCATCGTCACGCTGCCGCAGGCCCCATGGCACGTGGATCACTTCCAAGCCACCATGGCGGATCCCCTTCTGCAGCAGGGGGTCATGCGCTCCGCTACGCTGGGAGACGGCACCATCTGCTTTGCGTCCGCCCGGGCCATGGCCGACATCAGCGTGGCCGTCAATCGCGCCACCCCCATGATCAGCATCGGCCGCAACGGCGCCTGTTCGTGCTTCTATTGCCAGGCGGTGAGAAGAGGAACGGATAAGAAATGAGCGACCGAGATCCCAAGTACAGCGTCGGCACCCTGACCTACACCAAGGCTGGGCTGTTTATGCTGTTCGGTTGGTTGCTCTGGGGCGATTTCTGCTTCACGCTCTTCGAGAGCATCGGCGGTCCCGGCATCCTGGGGCTCTACCTGCAGGACAACTTCCACGTGAGCAACGTGCAGGTCAATATCATCTTCAGCGTCATCCCGAACCTGATCGGGGTGATCGTCGGCCCGATCCTGAGTTTCAAGTCCGACCGCTATCGCGGCCGGATGGGCCGGCGCATCCCGTACATCCTCTGGACCACGCCGTTCCTCTGTTTCTTCGCCGCCGCTATTGGGTACTCGGACGAGATCGTCTCCTTTGCCAAGGCGCATGTGGCCAGCGGGGGGTTGATCTCCCCCTTTACGACGGCCATGCTGCTGATCAGTTTCCTGGTCATCGGCTTCTCGTTCTTTAACGAATTCGTGAACACCGTCTACTGGTACCTGTTCGCGGACGTGGTGCCGGAGCATTTCATGGGCCGGTTCATGGGGCTGTTCCGCGTGGTCGGGGCCGTGGCCGGCTTTCTGATCAACGTACTCATCGCCGCCCACCAACTCACCCACATGCGCATGATCCACGTGGGCGTGGCGGCACTCTATTTCGTGGGTTTCTCGCTGATGTGCTGGCGCGTGAAGGAGGGCGAGTATCCGCCCGTGACGGATGTTACCGAGAAGTCCACTTTCCTTGACCAGGTGAAACTGTACGCCCGCGAATGCTTTACGCACCGAATGTTCATCTTGATCTACCTCTCCACCTTTGTCTGGGTGTTCGCGCGCTCCGGCGGCGGGTCCGGCGTGTTCGGCCTGCACCTCGGTCAACACGTGGCGTCGTCGGAAGCCCATGCGGGCGCGGCGACGGCGGCCATGACGCCGGACGGCGCGCGCGTCCTCTCCGGCGGCGTCGACGGCAGCGTGCGGCTCTGGGAAGGCAGGCCGGAGAAGATCGCTGCGCCGTTCTGGGACGCCGTGCGCCGGGCGAAACTGCCGGCGCTGCGGACGCTGCGCACGACCGGCCCTGCGGTGACGGCCACGGCGCTATCGGCGGACGGATCCCTGGCCGCGGCAGGTGATCGTGCGGGCGGGCTCTTCCTGTGGCGAGCGGCAGATGGAACCCTTGTGACCAATTTGGCCACACAGGGCAGCGCCGTCCTGACCGTAGCGGAATCCCCTGACGGCGACCGGCTGGCATCCGGCAGCGCGGACGGGACGGTGCGCATCTGGGATGTGGCATCAGGCCGCTGCCTTGAGACCCTGACAGGGCACGCGGGGGAGGTGCGGTGCGTTGTGTTTTCCAGCGACAGTCGGTATCTGGTATCCGGCGGGGTAGACGGGCAGCTCCGCGTGTATGACGCCGCATCCGGCATCCTGGCTCGGACCATTGCGACCTCGAACCCGGTCTACGCTGCCACCTTCGCCCCTTCCCTGGAGAAAGTCGCCGCGGTCCACAAGCAAGGCCCCACGTCCATCCCGTTCCTGAATACTGCGATTCGTTACTTGACGGAGGTGTTCTCGAACGAATCCCTGTATGACATTCCAGCGAACGAGCGCAGCCGTGTAGTTGCTGCGGACGGATGGATCGTGACCGGTGGCCAGGATGACGGGGGCGATGACCGCAACGCCAAACTCCGCATCTGGTCCGCGGCCACCGGTGAACGGGTGATGGAACTGAAGGGCCACAAGCAGGCCATCACGTCCGTCCAGTACAAGCCGGACCTGCACCTGCTCGTGAGCGGCAGTCTGGACAGTTCCGGACGCCTGTGGGATCCGGTGGATGTCAGTCCCCTGGCCGGCGACCAGTCCCTCAAGACCTTCTCCGGCTACATGAGCGGGGTCGCGGCACTGGCCGTGACGGATCACGGCAACCGCATCGTCTGCGCCAGCGACACAGGGCGCCTTCATCTATGGAACATCGATGCCGGCGTCAGCCTGCTCAAAGGTGGGCTGATGGCCAGCTTCTTCGGCGTGCTCGGGCTTCTGCTGGCCTATCCGTTTGGCGCCCTGGTGGACCGTTACGGCGCCCTGCGCGTCACGATGGTCTGCTCGATCGTCCTGATCCCCGCGCCCTTCCTGACATACTTCTTCATGCGCGACTACCAGTCGAGTGTCTGGATCGAGGTCTTCAAAACGCCATTCTTCGGACTGGTCGGGGCGGCCAGCATGCCTTTTCTGATTTCGCTGTTTCCCAAGGATAAGTTCGGTCAGATGTGCTCTGCCAACGGGCTGGTCAAACAGGGCTCGGCCGTGGTGCTCGGGCTCGTGGGCGCCATGTTCATGGACTGGGTCACCCGCAGCACCCTGTTGACCGACAACTTCCGCTACGCCAACATCGTGACGGCAGTGGGGTTCATTGGTTACGCGGCCGTGCTCTTGGCCATCTATCGCGAATGGCTGAAACTCGGCGGCGACAAGGGATATAAGGCGCCGGAATCGAACAACCACAACCCCGAAACCCCATCATGAACTTCAAATACCGCATTCATTATGCCCCGTCGCCCGCCGCGCTGGAACAGGCGGCCCGCGTGGGCTCCAACATGGCCGTGATCTACTCGGTCGGTCCGTGCTCGCACCTGTGGTTCGCGCGCGATCCGGTCAGCGGCCGCGACATGGACGAATTCCCGATCTACTTCGACGCCTATCCCAAGGTCGCGGCCATCCGCCATGGCGCCGACAGCGTATGGATCGAGCCGCTGCGCCAGCACATCCGCGCCATGTGCGCCCGCGCCCTGACACTGGGCCTCAAGCCGGTCATCCATTTCTACGAGCCGATGCTGCCCCTGGTCTTCGAGCGGGAATACCCAGAGTTCGTCGGCATCTACAGGCGCCCGACCCAGGATGGCACCATCGACCTGCACACCCGCTTCGATCCGGACAACCCGGCGACCTGGACGCTGATGCAGGCGAAGTACCGCGAGATCGCCGAGGCCTTCCCCGAGGTCGGCATGTTCATCATCACCACCGGCGACATCGCCACCACCTACTGGTGCATGGTCGAGGCGAAGATGCCGGTGGCCGAGCGCCTGGCCAGAAACATCGCGGCGGCGCGCGAGGGCATCCGCCAGGCGGGCAGCGCCGCCAAGGTCTGCTGCCGCCTGTGGTGGCGCAACTTCCCCGAGGAATACTACCGTGACGGCCACCGCCTCGCCGAGGAGCTGACCGGCCTGAAGGACGCGACCCGCTACCTCTGCCCGGTCGGCAAGCCGTACAACGACCCGGCGACGGTGCTGCCGGCGCTGTTCAAACTGCTGCCCGCCGACGTGCCGGTGATGTACAAGTCGACACGCATGGACATCCACGACAGCAGCCCGCTGACGCACGTGCTCGGCCGCTATCCGGCCGAGCGCGAGCAGATCATCGAGGTATCCTTCGAGATGTACCACAAGAAGCCCTGGCCGTGGTGCAAGATCAAGCACATCCGCCAAGGCTATGAGGCGGCGCGCGACCACCGCCTCAGCGGATACATGTCGCTGCCGATCAACGTCGAGAACAACGACCGCAGCCTCGATCCGGAAAAGGGCAACCTTGGACGCATGAACACCTGGCTGCTCGAGCAGCTCGCCAAGGGCGACGCACGCAGCGATGCCGCGCTGGTGGCGGCCTGGCTGGAGCAGGAGTTCGGCGCGCCGCAGCCGCAGGTCGTGGTCGACGCCCTGCTCGATGCGGACCGGCTCGCCAGCGAGGGCATCCAGTGGGGCCGCGGCATCCAGAACCGCATGCCCTTCGCCTCGCTGCACACCACCAAGCTGTACTGGACCTTCGACGGCTTCATCCAGCCCGACTTCCCCTACGCCATGGCCAAGCCGACGCGCGAGCTGCTCGAGGGCCTGATCGCGATGAAGCACGCCGCCTATGACGGCGCCTGCGCCCACCTCGCGGCGCTGGAGGTGGCGCGCGACGCCATGTCGTCGGCGCTCTACGGCGAGATCCACGACGGCTACCAGGACTTCGCCGAATACATTCTGCTGGTGCGCGACTGGAGTTCATACCTGCTCATGCAGTATGGCATCGAGCGCGGGGTCTTCCCCGCGGACCGGCCCACGCTGGGGCGGATGTCCCGCTATGTCGAGCGCTTCATCCGCAACCTGACGCGCCTCCGGGCCAGCCCCGCCGGGCAGCGCGCCATTGCCAATCTCTCTTTCCCCGACGCTTTCCCGTTGACGTAACAGCACGCACCGGATCACGTAGCGCGTGGATAATTCCACCGGAAGGACGCCGACCGCACCATGAAAACCAAGACACCGTTCCAACTCTCCAAAGACACTTGCGTATTCATCGCAAACGCCGATGCCCGGATTGCCGTGGAGAAAACCACCGGCCTGATTCGCGGCTGCACCTGGCGCAATAACAACGTAGACCTTTTTCAGCAGGTGCGCGGCGGAATCCCCGGCTACGTCGGCGGCCTCCGGGTCTACGACGAGCACGACCGCGTGATGTACAGCGACCTGGAATCGAAACCCCTGGTTCGCAACCTGAAAAAGCGGGGCCAGGCGATTTCATTCGACAAGCGTTTTCAGGGGGCGCCCTTCACGCTGAAGGTCACCCTGCGCATGGAGGCGGATTCCTTCCACTGGGAAGTGGCGGCGCGGAAAAACAACCAGAAGGTGGCCGACCGGTCGCTGCGCGTCTACTTCATGTTCCCGCTCATCGCCGGCTGGAACGTCTGGGCGCCGTGCAAGTGGGGCGAACAGGCCTTCGACGGCATGACCCCCTTCGAGTTCATGTACACCCAGATCCCGTATGTCTCGGAGCAGGAGATCATCCTGCCCATGGTCAGCCACTATAGCCGGCAACTCGGCGTCGGCTACTCCATGGTCGAGCCGATCGACGCCAATGTGCCCGCGGCCAAGTTCGGTTTCAACAACATGGAGAAGTGCTACAACTGGGGCTCTATGGCGAAGGACGCCAGGACCGCGCCGGTGCTTGAGGCGGTGAACTACTACATCGGCCTCGTCAAGGACCGTCCGATGAAGACCAAGGTCATGCTCTTCTTCCATGCGGGCGACTGGCGCCCGGGGCTGGGCCAGGTCTACAAACGTTGGCAGGAGTTCTTCGATCCCTTCAACAAGGCCATCTATGACCGCGAAGGCACCTTCCTCTGCGGCACCGCTTATGTGGACGAGCACGTCGAAAAGCTGACCGCCTGCGGACTCAAGACCTTTGAGGTCCACGGCCACTTCGAGCATTACGGCGACTACTACCAGGACGGAAAGGACCGCTGGCCCCGCAGCAAGGAAGCGCTCTGGCAGGCGCTGCGCCGCCAGGCTGTCGCGGAGGGGCGCAAGGCCGAGGAGGTTACGCCCGAGGTGTCGGAGGAGTATATCGCCAGCCACACCGCGGAGGAATGCCTGGTCGCCTGCGGCTTCAAGCCCGAGGCCGGCGCCGATTCCGCCGGCGACGCCTTCCGAGCCTCCTGGTACCACGAGCGCGCCGACCTGAAGCGTCGGCTCGCCACGCTGAAGAAGCACGGCATTTCCAACCACTGGTACTTCAACTACACCGACGGCTACCGGCCGTATGTTGAAAAGAACTTCCCCGACTCCATCGCCAGGAACGAGGACGGTTCCCCCATGCCCAGCGGCTGGTACATGAGCCACAACATGAACGCCGATCCGCGCTGGTCATTCGGGAAGTTCACCATTGAGTCGGCCAGGAAGATCTTCGACGACTACGGCAGTCTGCTGGACGGCTTCTTCCTGGACTGTTTCCGGCACTACGAGATCGACTTCGCGCACGACGACGGCACGACCGTGGTCAACGGCAAGCCCTGCTACAGCATGAACCACAGCTACGACGAGATCGAGCGCATCATCAAGACCAAGATCATGAAGCCGCGGAACCTCACGTCGTTCGCCAACAAGCCCATGAGCATCCGCTCCATGCGCTACTGCGACGGCCAGCTGCTCGAGGGCGATGGCGACATGTACGAGGAGAAGTTCTTCTGGGCGTCCATCGCAAACCCCCTCTTCTACATGTGGGGCTCGAATTCCGGCATGAGCCCGGACGAATGCCTGCGCCGCTGCGTGCTGCACGGCTGCTACCCGACCTGTTCGTACAAGCCGACGGATGAGGAAGGTGTGCTCTATCAGCGGTATCTGCCGATCTTCGCGCAGTTTGGGCGCCGGGTGCTGTGTTTCGAGCAGGATCCGCTGCGTGCGCCCAAGGGGTCGATCGGCAAACTCTTCACCGTGGCAGATGGATATGTCGCGGGCATTATCAATAAGAACGTGGATGCCGGTGACCAGATGAAGTACGCCAAAACCCCGTATGCGCTTTTCCGGGTACAGCGCGGGCACGATGTCGGGAAGGTTGGCATCATGTATCCGGGTGACCTGACGTGGCGCGAGGTGCCGGTCAAGTTCGACGGCACGTTCATCGCGGTGCCCCTGCCGGACTACATCAACTGTGCGGTGGTGAAACTGTTTGTCACGCGGAAGAGCCGCAAGGCGATCGGCAAGGACCAGTTTTACCAGCGCGACCGGATGTGCGGCGACCCGGAATCGTCATTCGAGGATATTACGGACCGGTGAGAGTCCGCTCATCTATAGAGGCGCAACGCATTTGTCATCAAAGAGTTACGATTAAGAGCCAGTCGCTCTCGTCCTCGTCCTCGACATTCGCCGTTCGAGGACGAGGACGACGACGAGGACGATGTCTCATGCCTCGCTCTATCCGGCCACCGGCCGGCGGTTTGACTGAATTCTGAATTCCGACTACCCGAGTAGTTAGGGATGTGTATACCATGCACGGCAACCTGGAGAAACCCCGGCGCGCGGTGGAAATTGCCCGGCGCGAGATTGATCGCATGTTCGGCCCCGCTGGAACGTGAACTCGCGGTGGCTCCGCGGACGATTACGGGCGACGATTACGGTGGACGATTAAGAGACTCCCTTCGTATTCTGTAATCGTCGCCCGTACGCGTCAACCGACAGGTGTAAGGTAAGCACTTACGGAGGAAGCATGAAGAAGACAGAATCGACAGGATGCTTTCGTATTGGCGCGGACTACTATCCCGAGCACTGGCCCGAAGCGCGCTGGGAGACCGATGCGAAGCTGATGCAGAAGGCGGGCTTCAATGTCGTGCGCTTGGCCGAGTTCGCCTGGGCCAGAATGGAGCCGACGGAGGGGTGCTACGAGTTCGACTGGCTGGACCGGGCGGTCGCCATCCTCGGCCGGCATGGCATCTCCGTGGTCCTCGGCACGCCCACGGCTTCCATGCCCCCTTGGGTGGCCCGCAAGTATCCGGAGACCGTCAGCAGCGGCAAGGACGGGCTGAAGACCGTTTATGGCATCCGCCAGAATGCCTGTTTTTCCAGCGGGTCGTTCAACCGGCTCTCCGAGCGCATCACGCACGCCATGGCGGAGCACTACGCGGGCAACTCGAATGTGATCGGCTGGCAGACCGACAACGAATTCACCGGGGGCCTGTGCCACTGCGACCTCTGTGGCCGCGCCTTCCAGGATTGGCTGCGCGCGAAATACAAGACGCTGGAGGAGCTCAACCGTGCGTGGGGCACCCACTTCTGGAACCACATCTATGGCGATTGGGCCGAGATTCCCATCTCGGTGCGATCTGATTTTGACAACCCCAGCCTCTATCTGGACTGGAAGCGTTTCTGCAGCGACAGCGCCGTGCGGTTCCAGCATGAACAAGTCAAGATCTTGCGTCAGCATTGTCCAAAGCAGTTCATCACCCACAATCTGATGGGACTGGCGTCGAGCGTGAACTACTTCGACCTGGGGCGCGACCTGGACTTTGTCTCCTGGGACAACTACCCCGTGCGGGGCGAGCCGAACCTGGCTATCAACCAGGACTGCGCGCTGGCCGCGGACGTGATGCGCGGCGTGCGCGGGAAGAACTTCTGGATCATGGAGACGGCGGCCGGCCCGCTGGGGTGGGGTGCCATGCAGCGCAACCTGCGTCCGGGTGAGCTGCGCAAGATCGCGCTGCACCAGGTGGCGCACGGCGCCGACGGCATTGTCTGGTTCCGCTGGCGCTCCTGCACAGCCGGCCGCGAGCAGTACTGGCACGGGTTGCTGGGGCACGACGGCAAGGCGGGGCGGCGCTACAAGGAGGCCGCGAAGACTGCCGGTGAACTCCACAAGTTGTGGCCGGACCTCGCCGGGACCACGCTCAAGCCCGGCGTTGCCATCATGTATGACTACGATTCCATCTGGGCCTTTGAGGCACAGCCGGCTTATCCTGCCAACACGCGGTATGCGGATGCGCTCCTGCGCTATCATGTGGCGCTTCAAAAGCTTGGATTCAACGCGGATGTGATCAGCAAGGATGCGGACTTCAGCAAGTATCGCGTGCTGGTTGCCCCGCACCTGTATGTTCTTCCTGAACCCGTTGCGAAGCGGATCGAGAGTTTCGTGCGTTCCGGAGGCATCCTCGTTACGGACGTGCGTACCGCAGTCAAGGACGAGACCGGGCTCATTCCGATGGAAACACTGCCCAATGCGCTTCGTAAGGTTCTTGGCATCGAGATACCGGAATACGAGACCATTGCGGCGGACTATCCTGTGAACGGTTGTGGTCCGGTCGAGGGGGTCTTTACCGCAACGGGGTTTGCCGACTGGATCGTTCCCGGCAAGGCCAGCGTGCTCGCGCGTCACGGAGCTTGGTATTCAAACAGCTATGCCGCGGCAACCGTTAATAAGTTTGGAAAGGGATCGGCTTTCTACATCGGAACGGTTGTGAAGGAGCCGGAATTCTACCAGCGTCTCATGGTTGAGGTCTGCAGGCTTGGCGGATTGAAGCGGACGGTTGAGCCGCCGGCAGGCGTTGAGGCTACCGTGCGCGAAGGTAAAGGCCGCCGGCTCCTCTTTCTGGTCAACCATACCGAGGAGAGGCAGAAGGTGACCGTGCCTGCCAACAGTGTCCGGATGCCGGGGAAGGGGAAAGCCGGTTCCGAGATCACGCTCGAGCCGTTTGGCGTGGAAATTGTCAGACTTTGAACGAAATTCGTAACTGAGTAGTTACAAGCGTTCGATGAAATGGAGTGACAAGAATTGACAGCAGCCCCCCACGAGCAAAGTCCTGAAACCTCACCTTCCGCAGCACCTACTTACCGCTGCGGCTCGCTAGTCTACACGCGGAAGACGCTGATCGCGCTGTTCGGGTGGCTGCTGTGGGGTGATTTCTGTTTCTCCATGATGGAGATCGTGCTGCCCAACATCCTGCCCCTGAAGTTGAAGGATCTGGGCGTCTCCAACATGTTGATGTCCCTGGTGATGACCACCATCCCGGGAATCTTTGACATCACGGTGGGGACCGTGGTTAGTTACAAGAGCGATCGCTACCGCAGTCCCCGTGGCCGGCGTATTCCGTTCATCTGGTACACCCTGCCGTTTCAGGCCCTGAGCCTCGCCTGCATCGGCTGGAGCGGGGAGATTGGGGCCTGGCTCCAGCACGTGATGCCGTTTGCGCACACGTTTACGCCCGCCACGCTTACCGTCGCGGTGATCGTCTTCTTTATGGTGTCCTTCCAATTCTTCGATCAATTCGTCAACTGTGTGTACTGGTACCTTTTCAATGATGTCGTGCCGCCCCAGATGCTGGGCCGTTTCAATGGGTATTTCAAGATCGTGGGCAGCATCGCCAGCGGGGTGTATAACTGGTTTCTGTTCGAGCATTCGGTCCCCTACTTCCGTCCGATCATCACGGGTGCGGCCATTCTCTATTTCATTGGCATGGGAATCATGTGCCTGCGCGTGAAGGAAGGGTCTTATCCTCCTCCGCCGGAAGAAGAGAAGTACGAAGGCTTTTTCGCTAAGATCAAGTCGATTGGCAAAGAGTCATTCTCCTGCAGATTCTACTGGTATTTCTACCTGATCGCCGGCATCGGCGCGCTGGCGGGTGGCATGGCGATCTTCGGGGTTTTCACCAGTCAACAGTTGAATCTGACGTTGAAACAGCAGGGGA
>JBAWXQ010000001.1:0-48161 GCA_037144015.1 bacterium | reverse complement strand
AGTCCCGCGTTGCACACGCCGCGTTCGTTGGTGTAAGGTATCGGACAACCGGCATAGCCTGCAGACACCTCACGGCCACGTGTGAACATGACCAGCAAAAACAGTTCTTCCATCGTCGACAAGACGCCCCCGGACGCCGCCAGACGCATGTGGCGCATCCGCACGGAAAAGGGCGACATCTTCGGCCCCGCCGACCTGGCCACCCTCAAGGCCTGGGCAAAGGATGGTCGACTCGCGCCCACGCATCAGATCTGCGACGACAGCCAGGACTGGATTGCGGTGACCTCGATGTCCGAGCTCGAGATGGACTGGGTGGCCGAAGTGACGCCCGGTTCGTTTTACGGCCCCATTCACAAGGAGGCCATGGCCGAGCTTGTCCGGGAGGGCTCGATCAGCGCGGCGGCACCCAAGTTTCAGCGCGGCTCCTCGGCCCCGCGCGGCCCGTCCGCGCAGGAGCAACAGCTCGAAAGCCGCGTGCGTGAACTGCAGCAGCAGCTGTCCAGCCGGGTTGCCGAACTGGAAACCCAGCTGACGGCCGCGCGCAACGCGCAGGAGCAGTCCCGCTCCGCCCTGGGCGCACGCGACCTCGAGTTCGACGCCGAGCGCCAGGAGCAAAAGGCATCCCATGCCCGACTGCAGGCTGAGCTTCTCAAGCGCGACGGCCGGATTGCGGCCCTGGAAGCGGACGTGCAGCGCACGGAGCAGCTTGCCCGCGACCGGCAGGCGCTGGAAGCCAGGCTGGCCGATGCCGAGCGCGCTGCATCCGAGCATGCGCGCCAGGCCGTGCAGGTGCGCGAACAGCTGGAGCAGGCCCGCAATCTCCAGCGCGAAGCGGAGCGCAACACCGCCCTGCTGAAGGAGCTCGTGGCCAACCACGACCGCGAAACCGGATCGCTGCGCGACAGCGTCCGCTCGCTGAAGCTCCGGCTGGAATCCGCGCGCAAGCTTTTGCAGCAGGCCAGCTCGTCGCTGGGGAGCATGGAAGAGGCCACCGACGCTGAAATCGTCGATGCCCCTGCCCCGTCCGCCGGCACGGCCAAGGACGGCCCGCCGCCCCTGGCAACACCGGCCGGAGGCGTCAAGCCGGGCATGTCGCTGGCCGACCTGGAGGCACAGGCGCAGCGCGAACTGCGCCAGCTTGGCAGCAAGGGCGGCTCCTTGTTCAAGGGACGCCCCAAGGGATAAGCGCATCGCAAGGATACCCGCATGGCGAACGAAAAAGTTGATTTGAACCAGTGGTTTCTTCGCATTGCCGGCGGGACCGTGTTCGGCCCGGTCTCCACCAAAGGCCTGATCGTCTGGGCGGAGCAGGGGCGAATCGTTCCCGGCAACGAAGTGTCGAATGACCGCGAAACCTGGATCTCGGCTGAAACCGTCCCGGAACTTGAGATGGACTGGTACGTCAATGCCGGAGCCAAGACCGAAGGCCCCTTCAACCGCAACGCCGCGGAAACTTTCCTGAAAAGCGGCAAGGCGCCGTCCGGCGCCAAGCTGATCCAGGCCAAGGAGGTCGACCCCGCACGGCTCGCCCCGCGCACGGCCGATCCGGCGGAGTCTCCGGACACCCTGGCACCCGCACCGGAAGTCAGGCGGGAGGCCAGCGCCCCCGCCCGGCAGGCCGGCAAGAGCCAGGGCGCAATCGAGGATGAGCGCGATGCGCTGCGCAAGCAGATGCAGGAGTTGCAGGCGCAACTGGAGAACGTCCGGGCAAACGCGGAAAAGGATGCCCAAAAGCGCGAGCGCAAGCTGGATGGTCTCAAGCAGGAAGTCACGCGCCTGCGGCAGGAGCAGGAAGAGGCCGCGTCGCACCCCATGCTGGAGCTGATTCCGGAAGCCGGCAGCCGCGACGCCGGGGATGATTCCCGGCAGGCAATGGAAGAGCTCCGCCGTCAGGCCGAGGATGAGCGCCGCGTGCTGGACCGCGACGCGGAAGTCCTGCGCGCCCGCATCCAGCAGCTGGAGAAGGATCTGGCGGATGCACAGGCGGAAAACAAGTCCCTGCTTGCCAAGATGGTCAAGCTCGACAAGCGCGCGGCGGAATTGGCCAGCCAGGTGGGACAGCTGGAGACCGAGCGGCACAAGGTCGCCGCCGAGCGTGAGAAGCTGCAGCAGCAGCTCGGCGTGGCCATGAGCGCGGCCACGGATGCGACCAATGAGGCCGCCAACGGCGAGCTGCGCCGGCGCGTGGAGCAGCTCGAGGCGGTCACCGCAGGTCTGCGCACGGAGCTGGCGCAGACCGACCAGGCCCTGACAGCGGAGCGCGCCGCAATCGCGGAGCTGCTCGCGTCGTCCAATGAGCGCGACCTGGCCAGCCGGTTGCGCATCGAGGAGCTGGAAACGGTGAAGACCGGTCTGGACGCCCGCCTGAATGAACTCGGAACCGCCAGCGAGCGCGAAGCCCGCCTGACCGCCGAGCTGGCGACGGCGCGCAGCCGCATCGCCGAGCTGCAGGGGCGGCTGGCCCGCCTGCCGGAGCATGCCGCAGCGGCGGCGCCGGAGGCGGAGGGGTGGCTGCGGCAGTTTGCAACCGATGAACTGACCACGCTCGACAAGGCGCTGCACGAAGAGCGGCAGTCGTTCAACGATTTCAAGTCGCTCAGCGCCGTGCGGCAGGAAACAATCCAGTCACGCATCCAGGCCATCCAGCGGCTGCTGTCCGGAAACCACCCCCACCCCGACGGGCGTCGCCCCTCAACCGCCGCACAGCGCATGTCCGGCCTGGATCCGTCCCGCATGCAGAACGAGGTTGACCTGCTCCGGGAGGAGCAGCAGAAGGAGACCAAGCATTTTGAGGAGCGGGAAGCCGAACTGCTCCGCCGCGTCCGCGTGCTGGAGACCGAGGAGACCCGCCTGCGCAGCCTGCTGGAAGCCACGGACATGGAGGGCGGCAGGAAGTTCGAGCTGATGGAGACCATCCGCCGCCGCGAACAGGAGCTCGCCCAGGAGCGCCGCATCCGCGACCAGGACCGCGAGCAGTTTCAGGCCACGCAGCAGGCGCTGCACCGCCGCATTGAGGAGCTTGAGCGCGCCGCCGGCATCAGCCCCGAAAACCGCGCCGGCGACATCAAGGAAGCCGCGCCCGGATCCGGCGCCCCCCGGCGCCTCGCCAGTTTCGGCGCCTGGCTCAAGCGATAGGTTTTCCTGCCGGCAATTTTGTTTCCTGCCGGCCCGTCCGCTGCCGCACGGCCTCGAACATCACCAGCGCGCCCGCCACACTGGCGTTGAGCGAGGCGACCCTGCCCGTCATGGGGATGCGTGCGATGAAATCGCAGCTTTCGCGCACCAGGCGTCCGATCCCCTGCCCCTCGGCGCCGACGACAATGCCCATGCGCCCCTTGAAGTCCACCTCCGTGTACAGCCGCGCGTCCTCGCCCATGTCCAGCCCCGCCAGCCAGGCTCCGGCCTCCTGCAGCTGCTTCATGGCGCGGACCAGGTTGACGGTCCTGGCAATCCGCAGGTGTTCCGATGCTCCTGCCGAAGCCCGCACCACGGCCGGGGTGATGCCGGCCGCGCGATCCTCCGGCAGGATCACGCCGATGACGCCCGCGGCCTCGGCGCTGCGCAGCAGGGCGCCGACATTCTGCGGATCCTCGATGTGATCCAGCAGCAGCACGAGCGCCTGCGGCTGCGCCCGGACATCGTGCGCCACCTGCTCCAGGCCGATGTAGGGATAGCCGCCCACGCGCAGGGCCACGCCCTGGTGGTTGCCGCCGGCAGACAGCAGGTCCAGCTCCTGCCGCTGCAAGGCATGCAGCGGCACCCCGGCGGCCAGCAGCAGCGTACGCAGTTCCGCCACATCCGGGCTGTCACGCCCGCCGCTGGGAAGCACCGCCTCGTAGATGTGCCGGCGCTTCGCATGCAGCACCTCGGCCACCGGCCGCCGGCCGTATACCCATTCGCCCTTCGTATCCATCGGTTCCCTTCCGGAATCCGCGTTCCGCGGTTGCCCTGATGCCAACGACGCGTGACACGCGGTTCTGTTTGCGGGCGGTTGTCCGCCGCGCGTTATGGCTGCTGTGAAAGCCGTTGCCGATGCTGCTGCGCTTTGGCTCGGTCGCCAGCTTCGCCGTAGGCCCGGATCAGGTTCTGACGCTCGCGGGTGCGTGCCGGATCGATCTGCACCACCTGCTCCCAGAGCGCAATCGCCTCGCCCCGCTCGCCGCGATGGATGGCATGATACGCCAAGGCCGTCATGGCATCGAGCACATCCGGGCTCCACCCGGCCCGCTTGGCGATCGCCTGCCGGTAACAGCGGACGGCGCCGTTTGTGTCGCCGCGATGCTCGTCGAGGAGAAACCCCTGGAAATACCAGCTCCAGGATCGATCCGCGCCACCGTATTCCATGACCCGGTCGAGCTCACGCTGCGCCAGCGCGGCGTTGCCATGCCGGGCCGCAACCAGCGCGCGCAGCTCATGCGCCTCGCGGCTGCGCGGCGAGATGGCGAGCGCCCGATCCGTCAGGGCCTGGCACTCGTCATACGCTCCCGCGCGGTACCGGAAGCGGGCGCATTCGTTGATCACGCTGAAGGCGCGCGGAAAGGTCTGGAGCGTGCGCCGGGCGATCTCCTCCGGGTCGTTCCAGGCCCGCGCCCAGGCGAAGCTCTCGCCCGCGGCGGCGAGGCGCCAGACCGCCAGTGCCGCCAGCACCAGCAGCGCGCCGCGCGCGCGCCGGCCGCGCCCGGTCAGCATCCCGATGCCCCATCCGAAGGCGAGCGCCAATCCCATGCTCGCCAGGGCCAGGTAATAGTCGCCGTACGGCCCGTTGCGAAAGGCCAGGATGTTGCTCATGGGCAGGAATGCCGTCAGGCACCACGCCACGCCCAGCGCCGCAAAAGGCAGGCGACGCCGCAGCAGCAGGCACCCGGCTGCCAGCACGAGGCCTCCGGCCCACGCACACCCGAGCGCCAGCAGCGAAGCCTGCCCCGGCACGTATCCGCCCAGGATCGCCTGCCGGTTGAACGGCCACAGCCAGATCGAGAGATGCTGGAAGAAAAACCAGGGCGCCGCCGCACAAATCTGTCCGTCCGCCAGTTCGCCGAAGTTGGGCGAAAAGATCTGGTGCGCCGCGGTTGTGCGGACCGTGCGCAGCAGCAGGTACAGGATTACGGCTGAGACGGGCACAAGGTATGTGCGCCAGGCCCGGCCGCCGCAGAGGCGATCCGGGTACAGATAGAAGTCGATCAGCAGGATCACCACGGGGAGGCATACGGCGCCCTCGTAGCAGAGCACGGCCAGAAGGGTGGCCATCCAGGAACCGGCCAGGCAGCGCTGCCGGAGCCTGCCGGCGGCTTCCTGCGCCGCAAGCCACAGCAGGATGGCCACGGCGGCAAACCCGGCCATGACCTGTATGTTGACGCAGCTCAGCCAGGCCGTGCACGACAGCAGGGTCGGCGCGAGCAGCCAGCAGGCGATGGCCGAGAGGCCGGCGAGCGCCGACGGCAGCAGGCGGCGGAACAGGGCGTACACGGCGGCGGCGCTGGCCAGGCCGATGGCCACGGCCAGCAGCCGGCTGGCGGCCATGCCCAGCGGCAGGAGCGCATCAAAGCCGAGAAATAGGAGATTCTTGACCGGCCGGAAGAAGAAGAAGCAATCCATCTGCAGCAGGCTGCTGATCGATGGCCGGGAGCGCAGATAGGCCATTTCCGCCGTATCGTCCCCCACGACCAGCGGGGCATGAATCGCCTGCCAGGCGATCAGCACGTAGGCCAGCAGGATCGCACCCAGCAGCCACAGGTGCCAGCGGGAGCAGAAGCTGTCCGCCTCGTTCGGTTTCGCCGGCGCCAATCGATCCATGGCTTTCCCCTTCACGCTCTGCACCGCTTCCGGGCTTCCCGGGTTTCCGATTCGTCCCCGTGCAGGAAGGCCAGCACCGCCAGCAGGGCAATGCAGGCGGTATCCGTGCGAAGCGTGCGCGCACCCATGGAGAGCGCGGCGAATCCGTGCTGCGCGAGGAGGTCGATTTCAAACGGCGTCCAGCCGCCTTCCGGGCCGACGGCCAGCAGGATGCGTCGCGCCTGAAAATCCGCTGCGGGCGGGCAGGCGGCCGCGCCCGGATGCGCCACCAGCCGCAGGCTGCCGGCGAACGCCGCGTCCAGGCGGTCCTCGATGTACGGCCGGAAGCGGCGCTCCACGGAAACCGTGGGCAGGCGCGTGGTTCCCGCCTGCGTCAGCCCCTCGATCAGCAGCGGCCGGTAGTGGGCCTCCTCGATCCAGTGCGTGGCAAAATACTCGCGCTCCACGCGCGCCGCACGGATCAGGACGATGCGCCCCACCCCGAGCGCGGCCAGCTGCGCCCACAGCCGCTTGAGGACCTTGGGCCGCGGCACGGCCAGGATCAGGTCGATCCAGGGCGCCGGGGCCGCAACGTTCAGCGTCACCGCCAGGAGCAGGCCGTCCGGGCTGTCCTCCATCACGCGCCCGGTGCCGGCCATCCCGTCCACCATGCCAACCTGCAGGATGCGTCCGATGTCTGCACCCAGCACGCCGCGGATGTGCGCGGCACGGGCGTCGGTCAGGCGCACCGTTCCGTCAGGCAGGAGTTCGTTCGGCTCGAAAAGAATGCGGTTCACTCGATCGCATCGCCCATTTCCAGCGTATCGAGGTCAATCACGCCGCGGTACACTTCCCTGGCCGGACCGGTCAGGGTCAGCCCGGTGCACTTGCCGTCACGCCAGTCGCCATCCACGAGCAGTTCATAGCCGGCGGTGGTGCGGACCCGCACGGGCAGGCGGAACCCGGCGGTTTCCACGGCCGCCACGGCGCAGGCCACGGCGCCGGTGCCGCAGGCGCCCGTTTCCGCCTCCACGCCGCGCTCATAGGTCCGCACGCTCATGCGGTCCGGCGCCCGCCACATGACAAAGTTCACGTTCGCGCCATCGGGCATGAACAGGTGATGGCGCCGCAGGGCGCGGCCGTCGCGCGCCACGTCAACGCCGCCGATCTCCGCCACCGGCACGACCAGGTGCGGCACGCCCGTGTTGATGAAATGCCCGCTGACGAACGTGGCGCCGAGCGGCACCGACAGGTTGTACCGCCGCTTGTCCGGCTCGGGCATCCAGACGCGCACACCCTGATCAGTAAGCTCCGCGTCCATCAGCCCGCACAGGGTTTCCATGGTCATGGTTCGGCCCGCCGCGCCAATGGCGTGGGCAAAGGCAGCCACGCAGCGCGCGGCGTTGCCGCACATCTCCGCCTCGGCGCCGTCGGGATTCAGAAAGCGCATGCGAAAGTCGGCGCGCGTCGACGGCTGCACCAGAACCACGCCTTCGCTCCCGATGCCGGTGCGCCGGGTGGCCAGGGCGGCCATCAGGAAGTGATCCTGCCAGGGAACCGTCCCGGCGCGGTCGTCCAGCATGACAAAATCATTGCCGGCCCCGTGCATCTTGACAAAATCCAGCTTCATGCCACACCCCCAAGCGCTTTTTCCGGAACGGAAATTTACAGCCCGATCCCGAACATCCGCAGCATCTGCAGGCGCAGGTCTTCCTTGTTCTCCCACGGCATCTCGGCGCCGCCGCTGACCTCGATCAGGTCGGCCAGGATGCGCAGCGACTCGTCCATCATCAGGTCTTCCTTCGGGCCCTTCTCGTCGGCAACCTTGACCTCCTCGTTCTGCAGCTTCTGAATTTCACGCTCCGTGGCTGCCAGCTGCAGGCGGGCCTTCTTTTCCAGCGGCACGGACGTGCGCTCGTTGAGCTCGCGCAGATGCTGCACGAGCTTGCAATAGCTGGCATAGCGGGGGCTTTTCGACAGGCGCTCCGCCGATCGCGACCGCAGCGCAGGGAGCCACCGCGAGAGATCCCAGACCTGCGCATACTGCGATGCCGGAACGCAGGTCCACGGCATGGCATTGGGGAGCTTGTCCTCGCCCAGGTCCAGGGTGTCGAAGACCGAGGGGATGACGATGTCCGGGCGGACGCCGCGCAGCTGCGTGGACAGCCCGCTGATGCGGTAGTAATTCGCCGTGGTCACCTTCAGCTGCCCGAGCTTCTCGTCGCCCAGCGGCAGGATGGTCTGAACCGAGCCCTTGCCATGCGTCTGGGGGTCGCCGACGGTCACGACGCGGCCGTAATCCTGCAGCGCGCCGGCCACGATTTCCGACGCCGAGGCGCTGATGCGGTTGATCAGCACCACCATGGGGCGGCGGAACGCCACGGCCGGGTCCGTGTCCGGGATCGGCAGCAGGTGCACCTGCCGCACTTCGCGCACCTGCACCACTGGCCCGCTGCGAATGAACGCGCCGGCCAGCTCGACCGCCTCGCGCAGCGAACCGCCGCCGTTGTTGCGCAGGTCGAGCACCAGGCCCTCCACGTGCTCGGCGTTCAGGCGCCCCAGGATGCGCATGACATCCGCGGCGGCGCTGCGGTAGCCGGGCGTGCCGGGGCGCTGCTGCATGGTGCCGTAGAATGCCGGCAGCCGCACGACCCCCAGCTTCCGCTCGCGGCCGTCCGGCAGCGTGACGCGCTCCACGCGCCCGGTGGCCGCCTGCTCCTCCAGCTTCACCTCGTCGCGAATCAGGTCCACGAGCCGGGTGCTGGCGCCGCTCGGGTCGCTGGCAGAGATGACATTGAGCACCACCTTCGTGTCCTTGGCGCCGCGGATCTTGCGCACGGCCTGGTTCAGCGGCATGTGCAGCACGCTTTCGATCGGCCCGCTGCCCTGGGCCACGCCAATAATTTTGTCGCCGGGGCGCAGGCGGATGTCGCGCGTGTCGCGCGCGGCCGGGCCGCCCGGGATCATCTCCTCGATCTTGGCGGTGCCGTCCTCCGAGCGAAGCTGCGCGCCAATGCCGCACAGCGAAAGGCTCATGTCGATGTTGAAGTCCTCCATCCGCGCCGGCGACATGTATTCGGAATGGGGATCGTAGGCGCTGGCCACCGCGCCCAGGTAGCGCGCCAGCACGAACTCGGAGTCCGCGTCCTGCAGCACCAGCAGGAACTGCTCGTAGCGCTTGCGCACAAACTCTTCGGCGGTCGGCGGCGGCGGCGGCGCGTGTGCGGCGCCGTTGGTGGCGGCGGCGGTCGCCACCGCCGTCACGGCGCCGGTGACCGCGCCGGAGGCGGTCAGGCTCTGGTTGGTGGCGCGGGCGGCATCGATCTCGCGCGCCACGACATACCCCAGATATTCGTTCTTGACCCGCCGGCGCCAGAGCTCATCCTGCTCGGCGCGGTCCCGGGGCCAGGGCGCGTCCTTGCGCTTCCACTGGTAGCTTTCATTCACGGACAGGTCAATTTTCTGCGCCAGCATGTTGGTGACAAACGTGGCGCGCTCCTGGACGCGCTGGCGGTAGACGTTGAACACATCGTAGGCGAACTGCACGTCGCCGCGCCGCAGCGCATCGCCGATGCCGCTGCGGCTGGCGGCAAATCGGTCGATGTCCGGCTGCAGCAGACAGCTGTGGTCGAAGTCCAGCGTGTTCAGGAAGTTGGTCCAGGCGCGCGCGGACATCTCCTCATCCAGCGGCGACTGGAGCAGGTGCACCACGGGCAGCATGCGGGCCAGCTGCTTCGCCACCTGCCCGTCGCGCGAGTTCGGAGCAAGGTTTGCGAGCCCGGCGAAGGCCGGTGCGGCCGCGAGGAGCAGGGTCAGCAGGCATCGAATTACATTCATGGTATTCCTGGAGATCATCCGGCGCGGGTCGAGCTCAACGCGCTGGCCACACCCGCCACATCCACCCGCGCGCCGGCGCGCCGGCGTTCATCCGTCAGCACATCCAGCAGCGAGGCGGCGTTGCAGACCACGGCCTCGCCGTCGGCCTGGCTGGCCGCGGCAAGGCAATCGCTGGCAAAGCAGACCACGGGCACCACGTCCACATGGTAGATGCCTGCGCGCCCCAGCCGCACCTGCAGCGCCGAAACCGCCTGCCGCACCTGCGCCAGCGGCTCGCGGCGCGGCGCCGCGCCCGCCAGCAGCAGGCGCCCATCCGCCAGCGTCACCGGGCCGCGCCAGTTCTTGGTCTCAACGGCAAACACGCCGGTGGGCCCGACGACCACATGGTCAATGTCACCGCCGCGCCACATGAGCAAGCCGCCGCCCGCGTCCAGCGAATGAAACACGTGGTAGCCGGCCGGCAGGCGCGCGAGCTCGCGCGCCACAATCTCCTCGCCGGCCGCGCCCGTGAAAAACGCCGCGATCCGCCGGGATCCGGACGTGGCGCCCAGCAGCAGCAGCACGCCGGCCAGCAGCAGAATCGTGCCCGCGGCCCAGCCGCTGATGGTGGCGCCGGAGGCGGCACCGGCCACATAGCCGATGCAGAACAGCGCCACCAGCAGCGGGAAGATCGCGCGGGCAATGCCCGCCATCCGCGCCCCTTCCCCGGGCGATCCGTGTACGCTTGCGTGGTCTGATGCAGACATCGTCGAGCCCTCCATACAAAGTTTTGAAGCGCAAAGGCTGCGCCCGGCAAGCTGCTAGGATCCCACGGCCTGCAGCGTCTTCTCCAGGCGCTCCAGCCGGGCGATGGTTTCCGTCAGCTCCACCCGCTTCGCACGCTGCTGCTCGATGACCTGCGGCGGCGCCTTGGCGACAAAGGATTCGTTGGCCAGCTTGGACTCGACGCCCTGCAGGAAGCCGCGAGACTTGGACAGCTCTCCCCGCACGCGCGTGACCTCGGCCGGCACGTCGATCAGGCCGGCCAGCGGCAGGTAGATGGTGCCGAGCTTGCCCAGCGCGCCGGGCATGCCGCAGGCCTCGCCACCGGAGACGATCTCCACGGCCTCGGCGCGCAGGAGCGCCAGCAGCGGACGCCGGTCGAGCTCGAACCGCGCCGCCGTGGCCGCGTCCACGGTGTGGATCACGTAGCGAATCAGCTTGGCCGGAGCAATGCCGTACTCGGCGCGCAGGGTGCGCCCCGCGCCAATCAGCTCGTGCTTGGCCTCCACATAGGCGGTGGTGGCGTCGCCCAGGCCATATGCGGCCGCAGCGGCCTCTGCCAGCGACAGCGGCCACGGCGCCAGCAGGATGGTCTCTTCCGCCGTGGCGTACCCCATGGCGTGCCAGAGCTCTTCGGTGAGGAACGGCATGTAGGGGTGGAGCAGCTTCAGGATGTTTGCAAACACGTGCGTCATCAGGCGCAGCACCTGCTCGCGGCGCGCGGCATCTTCGCCGTAGAGGTCGCCCTTGGCATACTCGACATACCAGTCGCAGAAGTCGCTCCAGACAAAGTCGTACAGGAGGCGCGCGCCGTCCTGGAAGCGGAACTGCTCCAGGTGGGCGGTCAGCAGGCGCACCGCCGCATCGCCCTTGGCCAGCAGGTGGCGGTCGTCATCCGTGAGCCGCGCCGGATCAAGCTGCGGCGCGGCGGTGGCCAGCGCGCGCCAGTCGAGCCCGGCCGTCTTTTCCATGTGCAGCTGCAGGAAGCGCGCGGCGTTCCAGATCTTGGTGCCGAAGTTGCGGCCGATCTCGAACTTGTCCAGGTTGACCTGGACGTCCTGGCCGGTGGCCGTGATCATCATCATGCTGAAGCGCAGCGCGTCGGCGCTGTACTGCTCGATGATGTCGAGCGGGTCGATGGAGTTGCCGAGGCTCTTGCTCATCTTGCGGCCGCGGTCGTCGCGCACCGTGCCGTGGATGTACACGTTGCGGAACGGCGGCTCGCCCATGAACTTGCAGCCGGCCATGATCATGCGCGCCACCCAGAAGAAGATGATCTCCGGGGCGGTCACCAGGTCGTGCGACGGGTAGTATTTTTCCAGCTCCGCGGTTTTCTGCGGCCACCCCAGCGTGCTGAACGGCCAGAGCCACGAGGAGAACCAGGTGTCGAGCACGTCCGGATCCTGCGTGATGGCGCTGCTGCCGGCGCCGCACTTCGTGCAGGACGCCGGCGCGGCGGGCGCGGCCCATTCGTGCCGGCAGCCGCCGCAGGTGTAGACCGGGATGCGGTGCCCCCACCAGATCTGGCGCGAGATGCACCAGTCGCGGATGTTTTCCATCCAGTCGAGGTAGGTCTTTTCCCAGCGTTTTGGGGTGAACTGCACCTGCCCGCCGCGGACCGCTTCAATGGCCGCGCCGGCCAGCGGCTTCATGCGCACAAACCACTGCAGCGAAAGCCGCGGCTCGACCACGGTGTCGCAGCGGTAGCAGTGGCCCACGGCGTGCAGGTGCGGCTCGACCCTGTCCAGCAGCCCCTGGGCCTCCAGGTCGGCCACGAGTTTCTTGCGGCAGGCAAACCGGTCCATGCCCGCGTACGGGCCGGCGGCCTCGTTCATGGTGCCGTCGCCGTTCATCACGTTCAGGGACGGCAGGCCGTGGCGTTGCGCCACCTGAAAATCGTTGGGGTCGTGGGCCGGGGTGATCTTCACCACGCCCGTGCCGAACGCGGCGTCCACGTAGTCGTCGGCCACCACGCGCAGCGCGCGGCCGAGGATCGGCAGCAGGACCGTCTTGCCGTGCAGGCCGGCGTAGCGCTCGTCCTTCGGGTTGACGGCCACGGCCGTGTCGCCGAGCAGGGTCTCGGGGCGCGTCGTGGCCACGGTCACAAAGGTGCCGTCCGACACGGGGTAGCGGATGTGCCAGAGGCTCCCCTGCGTCTCCTGGTGCTCGCTCTCCTCGTCCGAGAGCGCGGTGTGGCAGCGCGGGCACCAGTTCACGATGTAGTTACCGCGGTAGATCAGCCCCTCGTTGTAGAGGCGGCAGAAGACTTCGGCCACGGCCGCGCTCATCCCCTCGTCCATGGTGAAGCGCTCGCGCGGCCAGTCGCAGCTGGCGCCGAGCTGGCGCAGCTGGCGCACGATCGTGCCGCCGTACTCCCTGCGCCAGGACCAGACGCGCTCGACAAACGCCTCGCGTCCCAGTTCATGCCGCCCGGAGCCCTCCTTGCGCAGCGCCTTTTCCACCACGTTCTGCGTGGCAATGCCGGCATGGTCCGTGCCCGGCATCCAGAGGGTGTTGCGCCCCTGCATGCGGCGCCAGCGCACCAGGATGTCCTGGACGGTGTTGTTGAGCGCGTGGCCCATGTGCAGGATGCCGGTCACATTCGGCGGCGGGATCATCACGCAGTACGGCTCACCGCCCTGCGCGAGGTCGGCATGAAAAAAGCCCTGCGCCTCCCACCAGGCGTACCATTTGGCCTCCACGGCCTTGGGATCGTAGTGCTTGTCCATGGGAAAAATGTTTCTGCGTTCGGGGTTCTGGACTCGGGTTCAGAGATTATCACGATTGCGGTCGCGACACATGAGGTTAGTTAGCTCCTTTCCGGTCAACATACACGTTCTTGCGTCTATGTAGGAGCATCCAAGTGGACGGACACAGAGGCCACAGAGAAAGCAAGAGAGCACAGAGAGAAATTCATGCTGCTGCGGCCGGCTCGCCAGCCGTGGACAGGCAGTTCTCTGTGGTCTCGGTTGTTCTCTGTGCTCTCGGTGTCCTTGACGTGTTCATTCGTTGGGTTGCGGGCTGATGCCCGCCTTACGATCCATAGGCGACACGTGTGCCGCGGAGGTTATGCGCCAAAGAATTCCCGGTACAGCCCCTGCACGGCGCGGTCGCGGTCGGAGGCCTTGACGCCGAACATGATGCTGATCTCGGATGCGCCCTGATTGATCATCTCGATATTCACGTGGACGTCGGCCAGGGCCTTGGTGGCGCGCGCCGCCATGCCCACGGCATACTGCATCCCCTCGCCCACAACCATGATCAGCGCGTGGCCGCGTTCGACCAGCATGTTGTCCGGCGCGAACTCCGCCTTGATCCGCGCCACCACGCGCTGCTCGCGCGCAGCATCGAAGCGTGCTTCGCGCAGCACGACGGACACGTTGTCGATGCCCGAGGGCATGTGCTCGATGGACACGCCCTCCTCCTCCAGGATCTGCAGCAGACGGCGGCAGAAGCCGACTTCGCGGTTCATGAGGTACTTGTCCACATAGAGGTTCACAAACCCCGTGTCGCTGGCAATCCCCACCACGGCGCACTCGCCCGGCTTGACCTCGCGCTTCGGCACCACCATCGTGCCGGGCTGGCCCGGGCGGTTGGTGTTGCGGATGTTGATGGGTACGCCAGCGCGGATGGCCGGCAGCACGGCTTCGTCGTGGAACACGCCGAACCCCGCGTAGGAGAGCTCGCGCATCTCGCGGAAGGTCATCACGTCGATGGCGTGGCGCACGTCGGGAACGATCCGCGGATCCACGGCAAAGACGGAGTCCACGTCCGTGAAATTCTCGTACACGGTGGCTTTCACCGCGGCCGCGAGGATGGCGCCGGTGATGTCGGATCCGCCGCGCGGGAAGGTGGCCACGGCGCCGCTGCGGGTGTAGCCGAAGAAGCCCGGGAAAACCACCACCGCCTGGCGGGTGCTGAGCGCCTGCGCCAGGTTCGGGTAGGACTCGTCGAGAAGCTGGGCATTGCCGAACTCGTCGGTCAGCAGCATGCCGGCATCGCGCGGGTCGACATACTCGGCCTCCACGCCGCGGGCGCGGAAGGCGGCCGCCGTGATCCGGGCGGCGTTGTCCTCGCCGGCCGCCTTCATGGCATCCAGGAACATGCCGGCGTGATCGCGCCGTCCGTCCAGGCGCCGCCGCAGGTCAGCCTCGATCTCCGGCACGATGCCGGCATCCAGTCCGAGCGTGCGCTGGATCTCCGCAAACCGGTCGACAATCTCCTGCAGCACCGGCTCGTACGCCTGGCCAGCCAGGGCGCGGTTGGCGCAGTCGATCAGCAGGTCGGTCACCTTGGTGTCCTGCTTGCTGCGCTTGCCGGGCGCCGAGACCACCACGATGCGGCGGGTCGGGTCCGCCAGTACAATGTCACACACTTTTCTGACCTGGCCGCCGTCGGCCAGGGACGAGCCGCCGAATTTACACACCTTGAACATATTCCTCTACTCCTCCAGAATCCGCAGTTTTTTCGGCAGCTCACCCACCACGCCCGCGGCGTGGATCTCCGCCAGGGCCGCGTCCAGCTCGGCCTCGCGCGCGGCGTGGGTCAGCACCACCACGGGGACGTGTCCGCCCTCCTTCTGCACGGCGCGCTGCGTCACGGCCGAGATGCTGACGCCGTGCCTCCCGAGAATGCCCGTAAAGATGCCGAGCGATCCCGGCTTGTCGAGCACGTTCAGGCGCACGTAGTAGTGGCAGGTGATCTCGCGCAGCGGCCGGAGGCGCGGGGCGCGCCCCGGCGACGCGCTGCACAGGCGTCGGGGCTGCCCGGAGGCCAGGCTGCGGGCCACGTCCGCCAGGTCGGCGATCACGGTGCTGGCCGTGGGGTCGCGTCCGGCGCCGCGCCCGTAGTACAGCGTGTCGCCGGTGAGGTCGCAGCGCACCATCACGGCGTTGAACACCTGGTTCACGGAGGCCAGCATGTGGTCCACCGGCACGAGCGTCGGGTGCACGCGCACCTCGATCTCGTCAGCATCGCGACGGATCACGGCCAGAAGCTTGATGCGGTAGCCAAGCTCGCGCGCGTACTGCACATCCACGCCGGACAGGCCGCGAATCCCCTCGACGGTCACGCCGGACATCGGCACGTGAAACCCATAGGCCAGGGATGCCAGGATGACAGCCTTGTGGGCCGTGTCGAACCCGTCGATGTCCAGCCCGGGGTCGGCCTCCGCATAGCCGGCTTGCTGCGCCGCCTGGAGCACCGTGTCGAACGCCGCGCCCTCCTGCTCCATGCGCGTCAGAATGTAGTTGCACGTGCCGTTCAGTATCCCCAGCAACCGCTGCACCCGGTTGCCGACCAGCCCTTCGCGCAGCACGCGGATAATCGGGATGCCGCCGCCCACGCTGGCGCCGAAAGAGAGGTCCAAGCCCTTCGCTTCCGCCAGGGCAAAGAGCTCCTCGCCATGCTCGGCCAGCAGCTTCTTGTTCGCCGTGACCACCGGCTTGCCGGCCTGCAGCGCCTCAGTCACCAGGGTGCGGGCCACGCCGGTGCCGCCGATCAGCTCCACCACGATGTCCACGGACGGGTCGCGGATGACCTCGCGGGCGTCGCGCGTGAGCACGCCGCGGTCCACGTGCACGCCGCGGTCGCGGTCGAGATCGACGTCGGCCATGCGTCGCAGCACCAGCTCAAAACCAAGCCGGTCTGCCAGGACTTCGCGGTTGCGCCGGAGGCCATCCACGACCCCTGCGCCCACGGTCCCGAACCCGAGCAATCCGATGCCGATCTGCTTCATGCCGCTAACTCCCAGACACACATGTGCTGCTGCAGAAAAACGATAGAATAGGATATGATGCTGTTCGCCACAAGGGGCAAAAGGGCGCAGGCACACCCGCGCCGAAGGGCCGAAGGCTAACGCGACGCCGTCACGCATGACATCTCCTTCTTGACCCGCCCCATGCCGGTTTGGCTACCCACAGCCTACTGCACCGTGTTTTCCCGGCAACTCCCCCAAAGGCTACTTCTCCGGCCCGAATTTCCGGGCGAAGGGAATGTCGACGGAAGTGCAATGCGCCCAAATTCTCTCTGTGCTCTCCTTCATTCTCTGTGGCCTCTGTGTCCTTACGTTTTGTCGTACCCGTTGCAGACGACGTATTTTCCGTTTCGTGTGGCTTTCCGGAACCGCAATCCTCACAATCAGGACACTTGTGAGCACGGCTGGCTCCAACGAGCCGGCGCGGTGATGGATCCACTCGACCGACAGGAGCCCTGCGGGTGAAGGCCAGGACGCAGATCGCCACAACCAACGCCCCGGACGGCAGCCGCCTGGTGCTCTACCGGCACCAGGATGACTTCGTCATCACCGTGGGCCAGCACGACCTGATGGTGAGCCGTGCCCACGAGTCGGAGAAAGAACTCGCGCGCCTCGGGTGCGCCCGCCTGACCGGACATCGCGCGCCCCGGGTCCTGATCGGCGGCCTCGGCATGGGCTACACCCTGCGGCAATCGCTCGACATGCTGAAAGCGCGCGCCACGGTGGTCGTTGCCGAGCTGCTGCCCGAGATCGTCCGGTGGAACCGTGACTACATCGGGAACCTGGCCAATCACCCGCTGCGGGACCCTCGCGTGGTCCTCAAGGTCGAAGATGTGGCCAGCGTCATCCGCCAGTCCCCCGGCGCGTTTGATGCCATCCTGCTCGACGTTGACAACGGCCCCGAGGCCATTACCGATAATCGCAACGAGCAGCTCTACAGCCCGCAAGGCATCCGCGCCTGCCTCGATGCGCTCCGGTCAAACGGTTGCCTCGCGGTCTGGTCCGCCTTTCAGGATGCTGCGTTCGAGCGCCGCCTGCGGCAGGAGCAGGTCCGCGTGCAATGCATCCCTGCACCAACGTACAAAGGCGCGCGCTCCCGTCATTGCTGCATCTGGGTCTGTACAGCCAGTAAATAGATTGTTCGTTGTGCGAGATGCAAATGCGGCGCATCTTCATTCATGCGACGTCAAGGACACAGAGGGCACCGAGATCAAATGAGAGCGCAGAGTCAATTTCTGCTTGCCCGGGCCGG
Organism: bacterium; assembly: GCA_037144015.1. Lineage (GTDB taxonomy): Bacteria > Verrucomicrobiota > Kiritimatiellia > RFP12 > CAIWXQ01 > CAIWXQ01. The sequence goes on along the minus strand of JBAWXQ010000001.1, from coordinate 30,783 downwards.
GAAGCCGGCCGCAGACAGGAATTCCTCTGTGCCCTCTATTCCTCTCTGTGCTCTCGGTGTCCTAGGAGGCTGTCGGACTTAGGCCTCGGATCGGTCCAGGGCCTTCTGCCGACAGTCTCCTAGTTGTGCAACCCGCTGCCCGCGGGTTGCGAAGACTCAGTTACAGACAGAAAAATTGTTCCGGCTGTTCTTTTGTTGCGTATTTCACTCTTGTCCAGTGCTTGGCGGTTGCGTCCCACTAACTAGCAGCCTGGTCGGCACGAACCGTGTGCAGACGCAAAACCTAAATCCGACAGGCTGCTAGCTTATGCAATTGTTGGACTGCGGGCGTCAGCCTGCCTTGGGCCCGGCGCCAAACGCCCGGGCGATAAAAAAAACCGCCATACGAGATGGCGTTTTTAAGCTGGTGCACCCGGAGGGAGTTGAACCCCCACCCCTTGCGGGACAAGAACCTGAATCTTGCGTGTCTGCCAATTCCACCACGGGTGCAGAAAACGTCGGCATGTTGCCAGAATGGCTGCCGCACGTCAAGCAGACGAAACAGCCAAAATCCATGGTTGCAGCAGCCGCACGGCTCGCGTACTCTTTCTACGGCTTGGACTGCTGTGGACAGTCCGGAAGGATAATCACCCCATGTTCCAGGGAACGTACACGGCCATTGTCACGCCATTCAACCGCAACGGCAGCGTTGATTTCGGGCGCCTGCGCGAACTGATCGAGTGGCAGGCGGAATCCGGCGTGGCAGGAATCGTGCCCGTGGGCACGACCGGCGAGTCGCCCACGCTCGAGGTGGATGAACACATCGAGGTCATCCGCGTCAGCGTCGAAGCCAGCCGCGGCCGGCTGCAGGTCATTGCCGGCACGGGCGCCAACGCCACCAGCGAGGCGGTGGACCTCACCCGGCGCGTGCTCGACCTGGGGTGTCAGGGGACGCTGCAGGTCACGCCCTATTACAACAAGCCCAGCCCCGAAGGTCTTTTCCGCCATTTCAGCGCCGTGGCGGACCTCGGCCTGCCGGTGGTTCTCTACAACGTGCCCGGCCGCAGCGGCCGCGACATCCCGGTGGAAACCATCGCGCGCCTGGCCAGGCACCCGAAGATTGTGGCCGTCAAGGAGGCCGGCGGCAGCACCGAGCGCGTCAGCGCCATTCTTGACGCCTGCAAGATCGTCGTGCTGTCCGGCGACGATGGGCTGGCGCTGCCGATGATCAGCGTGGGCGCACAGGGCGTGGTCAGCGTGGCCTCGAACGTGGCGCCGCGCGATGTGGCGGACATGGTGCGGCATGCGCTGCGCAATGATCTCGCGGCTGCCCGGAAGGCCCACATGCGCCTCTATCCGCTGTTTCGCGACCTGTTCATCGACACCAACCCGATCCCGGTCAAGGCAGCGCTGGCCCTGCTGGGCAAAATCGAGGAAGTTTATCGCCTGCCGCTCTGCGAGCCGTCAGACAAGGTGCGCGCACAGTTGCGCACGACGCTGGTCACGCTGGGGATGATGAAGTAGAACACCTCGCGCTGCGGGGCAGCGCTCCTACCTGCAAACCCCGACGGGTGCATCTGTAGGCGCTGCCCCACAGCGCGAGCGCAAATCCGAGAGCACGAACCGCTACCCACACGCCTTACGACAAGGACCCCCATGACCAAAATTGCCATCCTGGGCGCCGCCGGACGCATGGGCCAGATGCTGATCCGCTGCACGCCACGCATCCCGGAGCTGAAGATCGTCGCGGCGGTCGAGACGGCGGGACACCCTGCGCTCGGGCTGGACGCCGGCCTCACGGCCGGCACGCGGCTGCAGCTGCCGATCACGACCGCCCCGGCCACAGGCGCGGACGTGGTCATTGACTTCACCTTCCACACCGCAACACCCGCCAACGTGGCGGCTGCCGTGGCCGCTCGACAGGCGCTGGTTCTGGGCACCACCGGCCTCACCGAGGCGGAACAGGGCGCCGTGCGCGCCGCCGCTGACCAGATTCCCATAGTCTGGGCCGCCAACATGAGCCTTGGCATCAACGTGCTCCTCGACCTCGTGCGCCGCGCCGCCGCCATCCTCGGGCCGGACTACGATGCCGAGATTGTCGAAATGCACCACCATTTCAAGAAGGATGCGCCCAGCGGCACGGCGCTGGCGCTGGGCGAGGCGCTGGCCGCGGGACGTGGCGTGGCGCTGAAGGATGTCGTCTGCCATGGACGCGAAGGGATGACCGGCGAACGCCCGCGCGGACAGATCGGCATGCACGCCCTGCGCGGCGGGGATGTCGTGGGCGACCACACCGTGCTGTTTGCCTGCGAGGGCGAACGCGTGGAGATCACCCACCGCGCCAGCAGCCGCGAAGCCTTTGCCATGGGCGCGCTCCGCGCCGCCCGCTGGCTGCACGGAAAGAAGCCGGGACTGTACAGCATGCGCCATGTGCTGGGATTGGAGTAGATTTTGCGTACCGCAAAATCTATGGACGCCATCCTTTCACTCGGCTCGAACCTCGGCGACCGGCTGGCGCACCTTGTGCGCGCGCGGGAGGCGCTGGCACACCTGCCACAGACGCGCCTCGTGGCGTCGTCGCGCGTGTATGTCACCGAGCCGGTGGATGTGCCGCGCGCCGCCGGCGGGCTGGAGTTTTTCAACGCCATCGTCGTACTGGAAACACGGCTGGAGGTGCATGCGTTCTCGGAGGCGGCACACGCCATCGAGGACCGCATGGGGCGCACGCGCACCGCGGAGCGCAACGCGCCGCGCGCGATGGACATCGACTTGATCTGCTGCGACGGCCTGCAGCTTGATGAGCCCGCGCTGCAACTCCCCCACCCGCGCGCCCACCTGCGGCGCTTCGTCTGCGAGCCTCTGGCCGAGCTGCGCCCGACGCTGGTCCTGCCCGGCCAGCACCTCCCGGTGCGCGAGCTGCTCTCCCGGATGCCGCATGAGCCCATCGTGTCGGTGGCAGTCGAACAATGGTAGGGACGGCGCTCCGCCGCCGTCCGCAAACACATCCACACCGCGGCGGCCGGCGGAACGGCCGTGCGCCGTCGGCAGAAACCGTCCCCGGCGAGGCCCAGCACGAGGTGCAGCTCGACGACATTCGAACCGCAGCTTGACGAATGTCCAGTGCCGATTTTTGAAGGTAATGCCTCATTCGCGGAACGATTCCTTCATGATTCAAACCTCTTCAATCGTCAATCTGCGGTTCGCTCCATCCGCATCCCTGCTTCTCTGCGCGACATCCCTACGTTCCCACCTTCCACCATCCACCTCCCACCTGATCCTACCCCGCCAGTTCGAGCAGTCTTTTGATCTCCTCCGGCCAGAGCGTCTCATCCGGGGTCTCGACCACCAGGGGCATGCCGGCAAACCGCGGGTCCTGCATGATCCACTGGAACGGCTCCCAGCCGATCTGCCCCCTGCCGAGCGATTCATGCCGGTCAACGTGGGAGTTGAACGCCGCTTTGGAATCATTGAGGTGCATGCCGCGCAGGTAACGGAAGCCCACGATACGGTCGAAATCATCCAGCGTGCGCCTCAACCCGTCGCGCGTGCGGATGTCGAACCCCGCGGCAAAGGTGTGCGCCGTATCGAGGCAGACGCCGATTCGTTCAGGATCCTGCACGCCGGCGATGATCGCGGCCAGTTCCACGAAGGTGGATCCAAGGCAGGCCCCCTGGCCGGCCGTGTTCTCGATCACCACGGTCACCCCCCGGGTCTGCCGCAGCGCCTCGTTGACCGCCCCCGCCACGCGTGCGCAGGCGGCCATGGGGTCCAGCTTGCGCAGGTGGCTCCCCGGATGAAGGTTCAGCATCTTCAGCCCAAGCTCCTCGCACCGCCGGACTTCGCCGATGAACGAATCCAGGGCCCTGGCGTGCGCGGCCTCGTCCGGATTCGCGAGGTTGATCAGGTAGCCGGCATGCGGCAACACCTGCTGCGGCGTGAACCGGTGCGCCGCGAGCGCGGCGGCAAACAGGGTGCGAGTTTCGGCGGCAATCGCCGGCGCCTGCCACTGCAGCTGGTTCTTGGTGAACATGCCGAAGCCCGTGGCACCGACGGCCGCGGCATTCGCCGGCGCGTGATCAACACCACCGCCGATGGAGACATGAGGGCCGACAAAGTACATGACACCTCCGAGCGTAACCGGACCTTACACGAACTATTTCTGAATTCGCTTTTCAACAACCAGATGCGAAACCCTGAGAAAACGACAGGCTTCGCGCGGGCGGGGCCGCGCTCCCACAGATTTGACGGGTTTGGGGAAATGTGACCTGCATTGACACCACCCCGCCGGCCATGCTATTAATTCTGCGGTTTCCACGGCCATAAGGGGCACTTAGCTCAGTTGGTTAGAGCGCTGCTTTCACACGGCAGAAGTCACAGGTTCGAGTCCTGTAGTGCCCACCATCCCCGGCCGGCAGCCGCATCTACAGCAGAAGCCGGTAGTCTTCCTCGATCCGGTCCATCACAGCCGCATCGCGCTTCGGATCGAGCTGGCAGTGCTCCGCCAAAACCTGCCGCACCCCCTGCTGCGCCACCTGCGCACGAAACGCCTCGTCCGCCGGGAACGGCTTTCCGTGCTCGTCCACGGCCGCGAAGTGGAAGGCCGCGGCAGTGCCGCGGCAGATCGTCGCCAGATTGCCGCCGGTGGCCTGCATGAGCCGCAGCGCGCCGATGAAGCGGTCGCCGGGCGCGAGCTTGCGCGGCAGGTCGCGGCCGACGCGGAAGACCGTGTCGCCCAGCGCGCGGTTGCCGAAGCGCCGGAGCAGGTCGGCGACATGCGCCTGCAGATCGGCCGCGTACAAGACTCCCGGATACTTCCGGGCCAGGGCGGACGCGGCCGCTTCCATGGCCGCCACGACAATGGCGGCAACCGCCGGGTCGGAGACGGCCTGCCAGATGAAATGATGCCCGCGCAGGAACCCTTCGCAGGCGCAGACCGCGTGCCCGAGGTTGTGTATGTAGAGCTTGCGATCCACATAGGCGGCAAAGTGCGGCTTGAGATCGACGCCTTCAACCTGCGGCGGCAGGCCGAGAAATCCGTCACGGTCGGCAATGATCCGGTTGTAGGCCTCGCCCCAGACTTCCAGCGGATCGCGCGCCCGCACGTCGGCCGGCATGAGCGGCACCATCTTGCCGATGCTGGTTTCGACCAGTCCCACGCGCTCCGCCAGCGGGAAGTCCGGTGGCAGGTGCTGACGCAGCATGTCACGCGCCACAGCCGCGGCGTGGTGCAGGTTCTCGCACAGGATGATTGAGACCGGGCGCGTGCGACGCTGCAAGCCCGGCACCATGGCCGCCAGCACGCGCGGCAGCACGCCGGCCCCGACCGAGGTGCCGATCACATCCGCGCGCGCCACGGCTGCGGTCACCGCGTCCGCATCCTGCGCGGCAATCCCATCCACGTGCTCGATCAGGTATTCGGCTGGCGCGCCCGGCGGGATCTCGTCCTTGACCACCACGCGGTAGCTGCGCTTCGCCTGCAGCGCCGCCACGACATCGGGCAGCGCATCCACGAACAGCACGTCATAGCCGCCGCGCGCAAAGAGCGCGCCGGCCAGCGAGCGGCCAATGTTGCCGGCGCCAAAGTGGAGGTAGAGGGGGGTGGGCATGGGGGTGTACGTGACGAGTTCCAGCCCGGTGCGCTCAAGCTCGTTGAGGCCAAAATCAGCCGCCTCGATGTGCGAAGCTTCCGACGGTGTCAGCACAATTCCCGCCTCCTGCAACGTGCGCCGTGCGCGCTGCTGGGCAAGGCGCACCTGACTGCGTGGGATCATGATCTTCATCTCTACTCATATTCACGGGGCGACAGCCCCTACACCACTCGGGAGAACGTGACGCGCGGCTTGCGCCGCTTCCACCCGGCGGCCATGCGTGCGTTCAGCACATCCCATGGCTGGACGCCGCTGGTGGCGTCCGGCTGTTCCACGCTCGCGGCGCCTGCGGCAACGGCCATGCGCGCGGCGTCGTCCGGCTGCATCCCCTTGCAAATCGCAGCCAGGAAGCCGGCAATGGTGCAATCACCGGACCCGGTTGTGCCGGCGACTTCCACATCATAGCACGGCGCATGCCCGGAAACACCGCGCCAAGCCATGGGATCCAGCGCGGTTGCACCGCAGGCCATCAGGCGCGCCAGATCATGCGTCGTCTGGAAGTAGACGCCTTCCACGCCAAGCTTGAGCAGCACAATGGCCGCGCCCATATCGATCGCCTGATCGGCCACCTGCCGCACTTCGGATACGGAGAGGCCACCCAGCGGCACGCCACGGGCGGTTTGGAGACGCATGGCGTCGCTGCGACCGCGGTCGAGCATGTAGACGATTTCGTCCAGGCTCGGCACGAACAGATCCACCAGCGGCAGGGCCTGGCGTAGGATCCCCATCCAGTCGGCGCGGCCGGCGGGAGACTGCGGGTCGGGCAGCGCCAGGTCGAGCGAAGTCGTCACCCCGGCATCCTTGGCGCGCAGCAGCAAGGCGCGGAGCTCGGTGCCACCATCGGCATACATGCGGCGCATGAGCGGCGGATAGCCAAAGTGCAGCAGGGACGCACCGGACAGCACGGCGGCGCTCAGGTCCGACGCGCCGAACAGGTCGTTGGCGCTCGGGCAATGAAGAAAGATGCGGTCGCAGCCGGCAGGGCTCAGCACCACGGTGTAGGATGTCGAGGCCGCAGGATCGACCACCAGGCCATCCGTGGTCGCGCCCGCAGCACGGAAAACATCCAGCACCGCGCGGCCGAAGGCGTCATCGCCCACCTTGGCCACGGGCCGCACCGGCAAGCCCAGGCGGTGGAGCGCCAGGCCGGTGTTGGCCACGGCGCCGCCGGTGGAGATCGTGGCCGGCCCGACATCCACCAGCTTGCCCGGCACGAGCAGCATGTCCAGGCTGGCCGCCAGCTTGGGAAACGCGGGGATGATATCGAGACAGACATGCCCGGCCACAACAATCGGTTTCATCCGCACAGCTCCCGGAGGTGACTTTCTTGCCGTAATTCGATGCGCTCAACTATAGCGGCTGTCAGCCGACAAGTCGAACAGGGAGTGTGGTCCGCGCTTGCCTACAAGGTTGGTTATGGCTATTATCCGAACCTTTTCCGCGCCTATCGTCTATCGGTTAGGACATAGGGTTTTCATCCCTAGAAGCGGGGTTCGACTCCCCGTAGGCGCGCCATGCTGAAATATAGCGTTTTTGTTGGCAAAAATAACAAAAGATGGCTCGTTAAATCTGCGTGTTATCGCGCCAGTTATCATTCGTCTCATATAGTTTTTGTCCATGTTTACACGCGAAGGGGCGGCCGTAGTACTCACGGTGGAAAGCTCGGTGACGTATGATCGTCCTCGTCCGTCGTCCGTCGTCCTCGAAACAAACCCACCGCGGCCTGCGGGCATCCCTTCGGCGGAGGGGATTTCGAGAACATACTCGGGCGGTTATGGCTCCGGCTCAGTTTCCAAAGGCTTTCCGGCTCGGAAAACCTAGTACTGCCCCGGGTGGCGCTGGCGCTGCATCTTGACCTTGGGCTGCTCGAGCCCGAGCGCATACCATTCCTCGGACAGGCCGGCATTGGAGAACTGGTTGAGGCGGTTGTTGGCCAGATGGTCGCGGTTGGCCTTGAGGACCTCGTTTTCCATCTTCTCGCAGGCGCGCACCAGCAGCTTGTGCGCGGCTTCCGTCTCCTGCCGCTGCACCAGCATCCAGGCGTAGAGCGCGTACAGGATCGCCCCCTGCCCGTAGCGCAGGCGCCGGGTCTGCTTGTGGAAGAACTTCGCGGCCTCCGTCCTTTCATCGCGCACATGCAGGCGGGCGAGCTTCATGGCCGCGGTCATGGGGTCCATGAACATGCACTTGGGCAGAAGGGCATCCACCTTGCGATACTCCTTGAGCTGGTAGTGAAGCTGCATGCGCAGGGTGGCGATCTGCCGGTCCAGCATCAGCGTCCAGCGGACAAATTTCTCCATCCCTTTCGAGGCTTCCAGCGCCTGTTCGATGAAGACGCGCTGGTCGCGCTCCATTTCGAGCTGCGCCTGCTTGAGGCTTCCCGGCGGCCGCATCTGCCAGTGGCTGATCTTCTGCTGCAGCTTCTTCTGCCCCGACAGGAGCACATTCTGCACGGCGTCCATCGCCTTTTTAATCTTGCGGCGCAGGATCAGCCCGAGCGAAATCTGGCCGGCAATAACCCCCAGCAGGCCCCACACCGCCACCCAGACCCGGTGCTGTGTGGCGTGCGTGAACCAGAGGGTTGCGCTCACCGATATGCCCAGGAGAAGACTGATCAGGATTGTGTACATAATGTTCTTGCCGTATTGCCTCTGTTATTCGTTCGATGGCCCAGGCGCGTGGCAGAACCGGCGCGGGCCTCGCGCACGGCCCGTGCGCGGAGCGCCCGGGCAACCTGGCGGACGCCAGTCCGCGCGTTTTGCCCTTGTCTCCCATCGCGAGGGACACCATAATGCCGCATTCAGTCGCCCATTCCAAGCACAAGCGGAGCCACAGCATGAACACACTCGCCCTGCGCCTGTACGGCAAGAACGATCTGCGTCTGGAGAAGTTTGACCTCCCTGCCCTTGGCGAGGACGAAATTCTCGCGGACATCGTCTCCAACAGCATCTGCATGTCCGACCACAAGGCGGCCGCGCAGGGGCCGGACCACAAGCGCGTACCCAAGGACGTAGACCGCCGCCCCATCATCCTCGGCCATGAGTTCTGCGGCCGCATCCTGCAGGTCGGCCGCAAGGCGGCGGGCAAGTTCAAGCCGGGCCAGAAGTACAGCATCCAGCCGCAGCTCAACATCCCCGGCAAAGAGCACATGGCTCCCGGGTACTCCTTCCACTCGATCGGCGGCCAGGCCACGCGCATCATCATCCCGCGCGAAGTCATGGAACTCGACTGCCTGCTCACCTACGACGGCGACGCGTTCTTCAAGGGCTCGCTGGCCGAGCCGGTCTGCTGCATCATCGGCGCTTACAAGACCAATTACCACTACAAGCCCGGCGAATACGTGCACCAGATGGGGCTGAAATCCGGCGGAAGCCTGGTCATCCTGGCTGGCGCCGGCCCCATGGGGCTGAGCGCCGTGGACCTCGCGCTGCACGGCGAGAACCGGCCGGCGCGGCTCGTGGTCACGGACATCGATGCCTCGCGCCTCGACCGCGCGGCAGCCATCTTCCCGGTTGCCGTGGCCCGGGCGGCTGGCATCGACCTGCAGTACGTCAACACCGCCGCGAGCAGCGACCCCGTGGCCGCGATCAAGGCAGCCAATGGCGGCAGGGGGTTCGACGATGTGCTGGTCTTCGCGCCGGTGCCCGCGCTGGTGGAGCAGGCCTCGGCGCTGCTGGGCTACAACGGGTGCCTCAACTTCTTCGCCGGTCCATCCAAGCCGGATTTCAAGGCCGCGATGAATTTCTACGACGTGCACTACATGGGGCACCACGTCGTCGGCTCGTCCGGCGGCAACACCGAAGACCTGCGCGACGCACTGCGCCTCTCGGCCGCCGGAAAGATCAACCCCTCGGTCATGGTCACACACGTCGGCGGCATCGACTCGGCCGCCCAAACCACCCTTGACCTGCCGAAAGTCCCCGGCGGCAAGCGGCTGGTTTACACGCATTTCTCCATGCCCATGACTGCCATTGCCGATTTCGGCAAGCTGGGAACAACTGATCCGCTGTTTGCCGCGCTGGCCGAGATCTGCAATCGCAACAACGGCCTCTGGGCAACCGAGGCAGAGCATTATCTGCTGAAGCATGGCAAGCGTCTTGAAGCCGACGCATAAGATTTTGCTGCCGCAAAATCTTTCTGTTTTCGCTCCTGGTCTGCATATATTGCAGGCTTGAATCTTTCTGCCTACATACTGCTTGTGTGTTTGCTGTAAATAGTGATACATATTTGTATTTTTAAGCAATTGGCCATCGATAATAGAACTAATCATTCTGATGGTTGTCTTTTTTGAACAGCTTAATTATTTATTTAAAATACTGCAGAACAACATGTTATGTATTTTTAGCCTGCCTGCTTCCGGATGGTTGGCACGTGGTCTGCGATACCTCTAGCCACAACAACAAAGGGGGGTATGTCCATGAGAACACGATTCCGAATCCTGACGGCGGCTGGTTTCCTAGCTTGTTTTTTTGTTGCTGCAAAGGTGCAGGCACAGGGTGCAGACGCCACGCCTGCCGCACCTGCTGCCGTAACGGCACCTGCCGGAGTTGCGGGCACATCACCGGTCATTGCCCCGCCTGCCGCGCCAGCGGCGGCTCCGGCTTCCACCCTCAGCGCGGGTGACACGGCCTGGGTGCTGACAGCCTCGGCGATGGTGCTGCTGATGACGCCCGGCCTGGCGTTCTTTTATGGCGGACTGGTCCGCAAAAAGAACGTGCTGTCGATCCTCATGCAGTGCTTCATCGTGATCTGCCTCGTGACGCTCCAGTGGGCGCTGTTCGGCTATACGCTGGCGTTTGGGCCGGACGTGAAAGGGGTCATCGGCAACCTGGACTGGGCCTTCCTGCGGCATGTGGGCGGCGATCCGTTCGCGGGGTACTCCGCAACGATCCCCCACTCCGTCTTCATGATCTTCCAGGCGATGTTCGCGGTGATCACGCCTGCGCTGATCCTCGGCGCGTTTGCCGAGCGGATGAAGTTCTCGGCGTTCTGCCTCTTCATCGTGCTCTGGGCCACGCTGGTGTACGACCCGGTGGCGCACTGGGTCTGGGGTCTCGGGGGCTTCCTGTCGCGGTTTGACGCGGCCGGAAACGCCAGGGCGGGCGCGCTGGACTTCGCCGGCGGCACGGTGGTGCACATCAACGCGGGCATTGCGGCGCTGGTATCGGCGGTCCTGCTGCGCAAGCGCGTGGGCACATCCTCGCCGCCGCACAACCTGCCGTTCGCCGTACTGGGCGCCGGGCTGCTCTGGTTCGGCTGGTTCGGCTTCAATTCCGGCAGCGCCCTGGCGGCCAACGGACTGGCCGGTAACGCCTTTGTCACCACGCACATTGCCACGGCCGTCGCCGGCCTGGGCTGGGTGCTGTGCGATTGGGTCTACCACCGCCGCGCGACCACGCTGGGGGTGATCTCGGGCGCCGTGTCCGGGCTGGTGGCCATCACACCGGCCTGCGGCTTTGTCTCGCCCATGAGCGCGATCTGGATCGGGCTGGGCGCGGCGATCTGCTGCTGGCTGGCGGTCACGTTCCTCAAGAACAAATGCGGGTATGACGACTCGCTGGACGCCTTTGGCGTGCACGGCATCGGCGGCATTTTCGGCGCCCTGGCGACCGGGATTTTCGCCGACAAGGCCATCAACGGCTGCGACGGCCTGCTGTACGGCAACCCGGGCCAGTTCCTGCTGCAGGTCAAGGCGGTGCTCGTCACCGTTGTCTACTCCGCCGTGGTTTCGTTTATCCTGTTCAAGCTGGTTGACAAACTTGTCGGGCTGCGCGTGTCGGAGCACGAGGAGCGCATCGGCCTCGACCTGACGCAGCACAAGGAAGCCGGATACACCATGCTGGACTAGGATTCGCGTTCCGCGAATCCTTCGCGGCGGCGGCCGGATGGCCGCCGCCGGAAAACGAGTGGAAAAAGAGGGAGATGGTCATGAAGTACGTTATTGCGATCATTCAGCCGGACCGCCTGGATCACGTGCTGGACCTGCTTGAGCAGAAGGAAATTCACCTGGTTACCGTGTCAAACGTAATGGGGCGCGGCCGACAGAAAGGGATCGCCACGGTCTACCGGAGCCACTGCGAAGCCGGCAGCCTGCTCAAGAAGGTAAAGCTGGAGATCGCCGTCAACGACGACTACCTCAAGGCTGCCGTGGACGCGATTCTGAACGGCGCCAGGACCGGCGAGATCGGCGACGGGAAGATCTTTGTGCTCGAGATGAGCGAGTGCATCCGCGTGCGCACGGGCGAAACCGGCGGCGCGGCCATCGGCTAGGTTTTCCGTTCCGGAAAACCTTTGTTGGCACATCATTGTCCCTTCACAACTGTAGGAGCGCTGCCCCGCAGCGCGATGACCAAAGGAGATGCAAAATGAAAGTTCCTGCTCTCCTGGGACCGCACGCTGAGCGAGATCGACGACCGTCTCTGGCTGGCCGTGGACTACCAGGGCGGGAAGAACGCCCTGGGCGCGCTCAACTTCGGCGTGGCCTGGGCCTTCACGCCCAACGTTTCCGTGATCCTCGGCTACGACGTCTACAACAAAAAGTCCGTGGCCGGCGCCAACACGGTGACCACGCAGCTCGACATCAACTTCTAGCAGCCAGTCGGGCTTAGCCGTGTGGAGACAGCCATCGTCTGCCGACCCGGCTGCTAGGATTTTTCGTCGTATTCGCGAAAAATCCCCTGCGTGCCGAGTTCCGCCCCGCCGGCGGTGGCCAACTCGGCGTAGCGATCCCGCGCGAGCTTCAGCGCCGGCAGTTCGATGCCGGCGCGGCTCGCCGCATCCAGGGCCAGGGTCATGTCCTTGACAAAATGCTTCACGAAAAAGCCCGGGGCGAAGTCGCCGCTCAGCATCTTGGGGCCGACGTTGCGCAGCTGCCAGCTGCCGGCCGCGCCGCTGTCGATCGCATCCAGCAGCCTGGCGGTATCGAGCCCCATGCCCTGCGCATAGGCCAGCGCCTCGCACACGCCCTGAATCGTGCCGGCAATGGCGATCTGGTTGGCCAGCTTCGCGTGCTGGCCGCAGCCGGCCGCGCCCAGGTGCACGATCGTTTTTCCCATGAGCGCCAGCAGCGGCCGCACGTGCGCAAAAGCCGCCGGGTCACCGCCAACCAGAATGGCCAGCGTGGCCTCGCGTGCGCCCTTGTCACCGCCGGTGACCGGCGCATCCAGCGCGAAGACGCCGCGCGCCGCGGCCGCGGCCGCAATCTGCTCTGCCTGGGACGGGCTGGAGGTGGTCATGTCGACCAGGACGGCGCCCGGCCGGGCATGCGCCACCAGCCCGTGCCCGCCGAGGTAGACCTCCGCCACATCCGCGGGAAACCCGACGATGGTGAACACCACATCGCATCCGGCGGCCAGGGCGGCGGGCGTGTCGCACCACACGGCACCGCGCCGGAGCAGGTCGCCGGCCTTGTCACGGGACCGGTTATAGACCAGCAGGTGATGCCCGGCATCCAGCAGATGCCCGGCCATGGATCGCCCCATGACGCCGGTGCCGATGAAGCCGACGGTGGTATGCACGGGGGCGGGCTTCATGTGCGTGTTTCCTTTTCCGCCCGGCCGCACTCCGGTTGCCCGGACTGAAACAGCACGAAGCTTACCCGCGGAACGGCGCATTGATCAGGCTGAGAAACTCGGCGCGCGTGGTGCCGCGGCGGCGGAAACTGCCGAGCACGGAGGATGTCGTCATCACGGAGTTCTGCTTCTGCACGCCGCGCATCATCATGCACAGGTGACGGCATTCCATGACCACACCGACGCCTTCGGCACCGGCCATCGTCATGACCGCCTCGGCCACCTGTTCGGTGAGGCGCTCCTGCACCTGCAACCGGCGCGCGAAGCAATCCACGAGCCGCGCAATCTTGCTGACGCCGACAACCTTGTCCTCCGCCACGTAGCCCACGTGGCACCGGCCGTAGAAGGGCAGCAGGTGGTGCTCGCAAAGGGAATAAACCTCGATGTCGCGCACGATGATCATGTTGTTCGCGTGCGACTCGAAGATCGCCTCGTTGACCACGTGGCGGGGAGACTGGCGGTAGCCGCTGGTCAGGAACTCATAGGAGCGGGCCACGCGCTGCGGCGTGTCGCGCAACCCTTCGCGCTGCGGATCTTCTCCCAGTTCGACGAGGAGTTGCCGTACAAGCTTCTCGATCCGTTTGGGATTGGGCTTGTGCATGGGTCACCCGGCGCTTGCGGGCCCTCCCGAAAAGAAAATGGCGAGGACGACGGGGTTCGAACCCGCAACTTCCGGATCGACAGTCCGGTGCGCTAACCAATTGCGCCACGTCCCCGCAAAGCAGTTCGGTAATATACGGGCATCAGGCTGAAAGAATCAAGCGCGAATCAAAATTAAATGGGGCGGCGGCCTGTCTCTAGCTTTTCCGTCCGGCCAGCACCGTGTCGCGCGCCTGCGTCAGCTTGTCCGGGAAGTCCAGCGTGTAGTGCAGGCCGCGGCTCTCGTGGCGGCGCATGGCGCTGCGCACGATGAGCTCCGACGCGTCGGCGATGTTGCGCAGTTCCAGCATGTCGGCGGTGACCAGGTAATCGAAGTAATACTGCCGGATCTCCTCGCGCAGCATGCGGATGCGGCGCTGCGCGCGCTCCAGCCGCTTGTTGGTGCGCACGATGCCGACATAGTCCCACATGTTGGTGCGCACTTCGTTCCAGTTGTGCGACACCACCACCTGCTCGTCGCTGGGCACGGCGTCGCCGTATTCCCAGTCCGGGATCCTGGCCTGGTCCACGGCCGGCGGTCGCGGCCGCCCGACCAGCCGGTCCGCCATGGCGTGGGCGCAGACCAGCGCCTCGAGCAGGGAATTGCTGGCCAGCCGGTTGGCGCCGTGCAGCCCGGTGCTGGCCACTTCGCCCACGGCCAGCAGGCCGGGAAGCGACGTGACGCCATCCACCCCCGCCTGCACGCCGCCGCAGCAGTAGTGCGCGGCGGGCACCACCGGAATCAGGTCCGCCGCCATGTCGATGCCGAAGCGTTCGCAGGAGGCATAGATGTTTGGAAATCGCGTCTGCAGGAACGCCCGCGTCTTGTGGCGGATGTCGAGGCAGCAGTAGGGCGCGGCCGTGCGCTTCATCTCCGCGTCGATGGCGCGGGCGACGATGTCACGCGGGGCCAGGGATCCGCGCGGGTCGTAGCGCGTCATGAAGGGGCGCCCCTCGCGGTCCACCAGTTCGGCGCCCTCGCCGCGCACGGCCTCGCTGATCAGGAAGCTCTTCGCCTTGGGGTGGTAGAGGCAGGTGGGGTGGAACTGGATGAACTCCATGTTGGCCACGGCCGCCCCGGCGCGCCAGGCCACGGCCACGCCGTCGCCGGTGGCGATGTCCGGGTTGCTGGTGTAGAGGTAGACCTTGCCGCAGCCGCCGGTGGCGAGGATGGTCCAGGGTGCGCGCACGGCGAAAATTTCGCCGCTGCGGCGGTCGAGCACGTAGGCGCCCACGCAGCGGTTGTCGCCCGGCCGGCGCAGCCAGTGGGTGGTGATCAGGTCGATGAGCAGCGCATGATCCACGAGGCGGATGTTGGGGTGCGTCTGCACGGCGTGCAGCAGCGCGCCTTCGATCTGCTGCCCGGTGATGTCGCCGGCGTGCAGCACGCGGCGGTTGGAATGGCCGCCCTCGCGCCCCAGGTCGTACCCGGGCTGGCCGTCGGCGCGCGCGGCAAACTGCACGCCGAGCTTTTGCAGCTCGGCGATGCGCGCCGGCGCATCGGTCACAATACGCCGCACCACCGGCTCGTCGCACAGCCCCGCGCCCGCGTCCAGCGTGTCGGCCACATGCTGCTCAAAGCTGTCGCCCGGATCCATGACGCAGGCAATGCCGCCCTGGGCGTAATTGGTGTTGCTTTCGGCCGAATCCTTCTTGGTGGCCAGCAGCACGCGTCCGTGCGGGGCCAGGTGGAGGGCGCTCATCAGGCCGGCGATGCCGCTGCCAGCCACAAAATAGTCGCAGGTCTCAATCCGCATGGCCGGCTCAGGTCCTTTCCGCGCGAATCCTTGACACAATCAGCGCAGGGAGTACATAGTAACACAATTCCGAATGTGTAGAACCCCGAAGGAGTCGCTGTCCCATGGTCAGGGTGAAGGTCATCGGCGCAACAGGCTACGGCGGCATCGGAATCACGGAGCTGCTGCTCCAGCATCCCGAGGCCAGCCTGGTGACGCTGGTGGCGCGCGAGGATGTCGGGCAACCCATCAGCCAGGTTTATCCGCACCTTGCGGGGTTCTGCGACCTGCCGGTGCTTGCACCGGACGACCCCCGTGCCCAGGAGCCGGTGGACGTGGTTTTCTGCGCCACGCCGGACCGGGTTGGCATGCAGGCCGCACCCGCCGCGCTGGCGTGCGGCGCCCGGGTGATCGATTACAGCGGCGACTTCCGCTTCACCACGCCCGAGGCCTTTGCCGAGTACTCCCGCCGCATCGGCGCGGACCCGGCGCACGCCTCGCCGCAGCTGCTGGGCTCGAACGCCTATGGCCTGGCGGAGCTGCACCGCGCCGCGATCCGCCAGGCGCGCGTCGTCGGCAACCCGGGCTGCTTTGCCGTGAGCTGCATCCTCGGTCTCGCCCCTGCCGCCCGGGACGCCCTGGTGGAGCCGCTCAGCATCATCTGCGACTGCAAGACCGGCGTCTCCGGCGCAGGCAAGAAAGTCAGCCCCACGTTCCACTATCCGGCGCGCTACGAGCAGATGAACGCCTACAAGCTGGCCGGACACCAGCACGTCTGCGAGGTCGAGCGCGAGCTTACCCTCCTGGCCGGCCGTGACGTGCGGGTCACGTTCACGGCGCAGGTTGTGCCCGTCTGCCGCGGCATCCTGTCGACGCTCTACGGCACGCTCACCCGCCCCGCCACCGAAGCCAACGTGCTGGCGATCTACCGCGAGTTCTACCGCGAGAGCCCGTTCGTGCGCGTCTTCGACAGCAAGGCCGCCATTGGCACGCTGCACGTGCGCGGCACCAACTTCTGCAACCTCGTCGTCAGCGTGGACAGCCGCGTCAACCGTCTCCGGATCGTCTCCTACATTGACAACCTGATGAAGGGGCAGGCCGGGTCCGCCCTGCAGAACATGAACCTGATGTGCGGACTGCCCGAGACGCTCGGTCTCCTGCGGCCCGGAATTTACCCCTAGACGCCCGCCCGCGATGGAGCACCCATGAGCACCACGTCCAAGAAAAACAACCGTCCGCGTCCCGGCCTGGGCCGCGGCCTGGGCGCACTGATCGGCCAGCACCCCGCAGAACCGACCCGGGACAGCGTTCCCGCGGGCCTGGACGGCAAAGAGGCGGCAGCGTCCGCACCGGCAGCCGGCACGCACCCGGCTGCGCCGCGCGCCGACGGGCGCCATGTGGCGCTGCTCCCTGTGGCCGACATCAGCCGCAGCACCTGGCAGCCGCGGCAGACGTTTGACGAGGCTGCGCTCAAGGACCTGACCGACTCCATCAAGACCCACGGCGTGATCCAGCCGCTCATTTGCCGGCGCGGCGCGGCCGGCGGCTATGAACTGATCGCGGGCGAGCGCCGCCTGCGCGCCGCCATGCTGGCCGGCCTGGGGCAGGTTCCGGTGATCCTGATCGAGGCGGCGGACCGCGACGCGGCCGAGATGGCCATCATCGAAAACATCCAGCGCGAAGACCTCAACGCCATCGAGGAAGCGGAGGGCTACCGCACGCTGGCGGAGAAGTTCGGCCTGACCCAGCAGGATGTGGCTGACCGCGTGGGCAAGGCCCGCGCCAGCGTGGCCAATGCGATGCGTCTGCTGGAGCTCCCGGACGAGGTCAAGCAGCTGATCGGAGCCACGCTTCTCAGCTCCGGCCATGCCAAGGTGCTGCTCGGCGTGGCGGAGGCCAAGGAGCAGGTGCTCCTTTCCCGCAAGTGCGTGACCGACGGCCTCACGGTCCGCGCCCTCGAGCGGCTGCTCCAGCGCCGCCAGCAGGCGCGCAGCAGCGACAAGCGCGGCCCCCAGGCCGACATTCCGGACAGCCATCTCAAGCATCTGTCCGACCGGCTCCACAGCCGGTTCAGCACGTCCGTGCGGCTCACCCCCAGCATGACCCACGCCAACGGCAAGCGCAGCAAGGGGCGCATCGAGATCGACTTCTACGACAACGACGACCTTGACCGGCTGCTCGGGCTCCTGGGCGTCGAAGTCGATTAGCACCTTTCCAGTCAACATACACGTTTTTGCGTGTATGTTGGGCATCCAAGTGGAAGGACACAGAGGTCACAGAGAAAGATAGAGAGCACAGAGAGAATTCATACTGCTGCGGCCGAATCGCCGGCCGCAGTCGGGAATTTCTCTGTGATCTCTGTTACTCTTGGTGCTCTCAGTGTCCTCGAGTTGTGCAATTGTCGGGTTGCGGGCTGACGCCCGCCTTGAATTTTCCGTGCCGAGCAATCGATTGCAGGGAGTGCATGCGTCTGCGGCCCGATATTCGATATTCTGTGATTCGCCTGGGCGGCACCGTCGCCTGCCTCATCGCCCTGACATGCGCCTGTGACCCGGCGCCGGTTTCCCGGGCACCCGCGATGCTTTCCGCCGCAATTCCCTTCACCGCCGCCAACGGCTCCAACGCCCTGGCGCGCGTGGCCGCTCTTTGCACGCTGGGGCCGCGCGATGCCGGCACGCCCGGCGCCGCGCGCACCGCGCAGTGGCTGGCTGCCGAACTGCAGCGCCACGGTCTCGCCGCGGGCATCGACACCTTTACCAACGAGACCCCCGCCGGCCCCCTCGTCTGCCGCAACGTGCTGGCCACTATTCTGCCGCGTACGGAAGGTGGCCCGGGCGCTCCGCGCACGGGCAGCGCACACGACCTGCAGCAGTCCCGTCACTTGCCCGCGCGCGGAGCGCACGGGCCACCTGTGGAAACGCCGGGCGGTTGCATCGTGCTGCTCTCGCACTTCGACACCAAGAGCGGCATCAGCACCAATTTTGTCGGCGCGAACGACGGCGGATCGTCCACCGGCCTGCTGCTGGAGCTTGCCCGGGTGCTTGGCAGCACGCCGCTGCGCCAGTGCCACGTGCTGTTCGGCTTTCTCGACGGCGAAGAGTGCCGCGTGCAGTACGGCCCGCGCGACGGATTCCATGGCAGCCACCGGCTCGCCGCACAGCTCGCGGCGGGAAAACGGCACATCCGCGCCGTGATCCTGCTGGACATGGTCGGCGACCGCGACCTCTCCATCACGCTGCCGGACAACGGCACCCTGCACCTGACGCTCCTGGCACTGGAGGCGGCGAAAACAGCCGGCGTTCGCAACAGCTTCCGCCTCGCCGACCGGCGGATCCTCGATGACCACCAGGCGTTTCTCGACGCCGGATTCCCGGCGGTGGACCTGATTGACTTCGTCTACGGCAGCGCCCCCGGGCGGCACGACTACTGGCACACGCCCGACGACACGCTGGACAAACTTTCCGCCACCAGCCTGACCGCCGTGGGGCAGGTCGTCGTGGAAATGCTGCGGCAGCTGGATGCCAGGTGAGCCGGGGGACTGACGGCTCCAGCGTATTGCCGGCAGGATCTGAACCTTGAGCCTCAACAACGGCCATCTACTGCGCCGTATAGGGTTACTCTTTTGGTAGCGCATGACACTGTTGTCCGGCGCTTGGCGGTTGCGTCCCCAAAACTAGCAGTTTGGTCGGCACAAAGTTTGTAAAGGTAAGCGCTAAATCCGACAAGCTGCTAGACGAGCTCCAGCAGCTCCGGGGCGCAGCGGCGGGTGAACTCGCGACAGAGGCGCTGCACGTCGCCGGCGGTTCGTGCGGCCAGCGCAGCTTCCGCCAGCTTGCGCGCCTCGGTCAGAGGCGTCTTGCGGATGACGTCCTTGACCGCCGGAAGCGCCGCGGCTGCCATGCTCAGCTCGTCGATGCCCATACCAAGCAGCAGCATGGCCAGCATGGGGTCTGCCGCCATCTCGCCGCACACACCGACCCAGATGCCATGCCGGCGGCCGGCATCAATGGTCATCTGAATCAGCCGCAGGACTGCGGGGTGGGTCGGCTGATAGAGGTGGATCACGTTGTCATTCACGCGGTCCACGGCCAGCGCGTACTGGATGAGGTCGTTTGTGCCGATGCAGAAAAAGTCTACATGCTCCGCGAGCACATCCGCCGTGAGCGCCGCAGAGGGGATCTCGATCATGGCGCCTATCCGGATCTCCGGGTTGCTGGCGACGCCCTCGGCCGCGAGTTCCCGCTGGCAGGAGTGGAGCAGGTCGTTGGCCTGCTTGAGCTCGCTGACATCGCTGATCATGGGGTACATCACCTGCACATCGCCACAGGCGCTGGCGCGCAGAATGGCGCGCAGCTGCGCGCGGAAGACCTGCGGATGCCGCAGCAGGTAGCGGATGGATCGCAGCCCAAGGAAGGGGTTGGCCTCGCGGCGTTCGCCCGAGACGCCCATGAACTTGTCGCCGCCCAGGTCCAGCACGCGGATGATCACCGGCCGGGGCGCCAGGGCGCGCGCGGCCTCGGTGTAGACTTCGATCTGCTCGGCCTCCGTCGGGGCGCGCCCGCGCGTCAGCCAGAGATACTCGGTGCGGTAGAGTCCGATCCCTTCGGCCCCGTGCTCAAGCACGGAGGACAATTCGGCGTTGTTCTCGACGTTGGCATGCAGCCGGATGGTTCGTCCGTCGGGGGTCACGCCAGGCAGGTCGCGCAACAGGCTCAGGTCAGCCTCGACGCGGCGGCGCACCGCGGCAATCTTGTGGAACGCCTCCAAGTCGTGCGCCGATGGCCGCAGCACCACAATGCCGCGCGCGCCATCGATGAGCACCTCATCGCCGGAGCGGACCTCGGACGAGAAATTGTGGAGCCCCACAACTGCCGGAATTTCGAGGGCGCGCGCCAGCAGTGCGGCATGGGAGGTGGCGCTGCCGCGGTCCGTGACAAATCCCAGCACGCGGTCGCGCGGCAGCAGCACGGTCTCGGAGGGGGTCAGGGCGTCGGCCACAATGACGCACGGCCGGTCGAGCTCCCGCGGCACCACGTCGGGTATGCCGAGCAGGTTGCGGATGATGCGCCGGGCAACGTCCTGAATGTCGACCGCGCGCTCCCGCAGATACTCGTCCGCCAGGCCGGCCAGCTGGCTGCTCAACTGGCCGGATACGATCCGCACGGCGGACTCGGCGTTGCACGCGTGCGCGCGGATGGCTTCGGTCGTTCGCAGGAAAAACTGCGGGTCAGCCAGCACCATCAGGTGGGAATCAAAGATGGCGGCCTCGTTGCCGGAGACGCGCGCGCGCACCTCCTCGCGCAGCGCGGCCAGCTGCTCGCGGGTGGCGGCCATGGCCAGATCGAAGCGCGCAATCTCAGCGGCCAGATCCCCGGCAGCCACGGGGTCACCGGGAAGCCCGTCCACGCTGCCGCGGATGACGAGCGCGGGGCCAAAGGCGACGCCTGCCGCCGCGCCCACACCTCGCCATACGGCCGCCTCGGCGCTCGCGCAGGGCTTGTGTCCGTCACTGCTCATCGGGGATGTCGAACTTGCGTGCGATCAGTCCCTGCAGTTCATCCAGGACTTCCGAGGCCTGGGGTCCGGCGGCTGACACGCGGAGGGTGGAGCCGCAGGCCGCATCCAGCGTCATCAGGGCCATGATGCTCTTGCCGGAAACCACGCTGCCGTCCTTCTCGACCTGAACCTCGGCATTGAAGCGCGCCGCGACCTTGGCAAACAACCCGGCCGGCCGCACGTGCATGCCATAGCGGTTGCGCAGTACGAAGTCACGTGTTTCGCGTTGTTCGGCCGACAGTTTCATCGATGCTCGTTCTCTCCGCAGGCAGGGCCCGACGGCAACGGGTCTATCCCGCCGGGGCTTGTAAACCAGTCCAGCCGGACTGGCGCAAGGAGCGCCCGGACACCGTCGCTTCCACACAATATTCACCAAATCGCGCCCGGGTGCAACAGGAATGACGATCCGGTGAAAGAAATCCACCGCCGGCCGTCAGGCCCGCTGGTGGTGGCTGTCCACGACCTTATCGCGGTGTTTGCGCAGCTGTTTCTCCACCTTTTCATAGGCCAGGTCGATTCCGGCCACGAGGTCATCGCAGTCTTCCCTGGCTTCGACCTTCGCCAGCCCCTTGTGCTGCACGACGAACTCGGCGCTGAACTGGTGCCGCTGGATGTCCAGGATCACGTGCACGTGTTCAATCTTGGGGAACTCGGCGATCAGCTGCTCCGCCTTATCGCGCGCGAACTGCTGCTGGCCCTCGCTGATGCGGAGGTGGCGGGCGGTGATTTCAATGGCCATGTCTGCTCTCCTTGTTTGCCGGTCCGGGGGCGGGCCGCCGCCAGGGCGACGCGCACACCGGGGCGTGTGTCACATGCGAAAACTGCGCCCGAGATACAGCTCCCGGGCGGTGGGGTCGTTGATCAGAAATTCGCTGGTTCCCTCGCGCAGCACCTTGCCCTCGTAGACCAGGTAGGCCCGGTCCACGATGGCCAGCGTCTCACGCACGTTGTGGTCGGTCACGATGATGCCCAGCCCGCGGCTGCGCAACCCTTTGATAATCTCCTGGATGTCATTCACCGCCAGCGGGTCCACGCCGCTGAACGGCTCGTCCAGCATCAGGATGGCCGGACGCCGCACCAGGGCGCGGGCAATCTCCAGCTTGCGCCGCTCGCCGCCACTGAGCGTGTAGGCGCGCTGCCGGGCCACCCGGGTCAGCGAAAGCTGCGCCAGCAGCTCTTCCAGGCGGGCGCGCCGCTGTGCCGCCGAGAGCGAAAGGGTCTCGAGGATGGCCAGCAGATTCTCCTCCACGGTGAGCTTGCGGAAAACGGAAGCCTCCTGCGCCAGGTACCCCAGCCCCATGCGGGCGCGCCGGAAGACCGGCAGACGGGAGATGTTCTGGCCGCGGTAGATAATCGTGCCGCTGTTGGGACGCACCAGACCAACCACCATGTAGAAGCTGGTGGTTTTCCCGGCGCCGTTCGGCCCCAGCAGCCCGACAATCTCGCCGCAGCGCACGCGCAGCGACACGCCGTTGACTACGGCCCGCCCCCGGTACTGCTTGACCAGGTCGACAGCCTCCAGGTCGGCCGGGGCAACATCCCGCGCGGTCTGATCCGCATCTGTCACGGCTTGCTTTCCCGGTTTTTCATGGTTTCGGTCGCCAGGTTCATGCGGCCGGATTCCACTTCGGCACGCTGGTCATTCAGCCAGATGCGAATCTTGGCACCCACCAGCCGGTTTCCACCCTGGGTCACCACGGGGTTTCCGGTCATCTCCACCTGCTCGGACGCGCGCTGATAGACAGCCCGGTTGCAGGTTGCCCGCCGGTCCGGCTGGGTAATGACCACATTCCCCATGGCCATGATCTGCTTGATCTGGTTGGTCCCCTCCAGGAAAACCAACAGACGATCACAGATCATGTCATAGCGCGAATCCAAAACGCGCACATGCCCGTCGTAGGCCGCGACCATGTCCTTGTAGTCGAACTCCAGGCGGTCGAAGGTGATCGTCATGCCGTTGGTTGACGACCCGTCCGACAGGTTGAAAAAAGCGGGGGCGCCGCTTTTCGGCTGCTTGGCCGCATGAACTTTTCCTGTGGTCGCAGGTGCGGCGACAGGTGCGGCGACAGGTACAGCAGCAGGTGCGGCGACAGGTACGGCGACAGGTGCAGCAGCAGGTGCGGCGGCAGGTGCGGCGACAGACACACCTCCGGTGGGCGACACCGCGGCGGTTTCCTGCGCCTGCAATTCCGACAGCAGGAAGAAGCATGCGGCGAGCATGCCGGCGATCCGGATCGTCATATTCACTTCTTCTTTCTTTCAGGATCTTTTGGTTTTGGGTGCAGGCGCATCACCCCATTCGAAAGGATCTGCATCCGCTGGGGTGCCATGGTCCAATACATTCCGATGCCGCTGGCGGTCACATTGGTGCGGACCAGCGCGACCGAATCGGGGCAGTAGCCGCGTCGCGCGGTGCGGTCGTAGAGGCAGCTGTCCGCCTCGATCCGGCCGTCCGGCGCGCCCCCCAGGTCGAGCATTTCCACGACCACCTTCCACGCCCAGATCATCCCCCCCTTCCCCACCGCCGCTTTGCTGGCGTAGAGCACCGCCCGGACGCGGCCGTTGTCGTAGTGTTCAATCGGCAAGGTGAGATTTTCCACCGGACTGGCTTCCGCATCCGGCTGGCGCCGCCAAACATCGGCCATATCGGCCCATGCCGCCGCGTTGGTGCCCAGCGTGCCGAGCTCCATCCATGCGGGCAGTGCGTTGGATACCGCGACCTCCGGGACGGCCGGGGCAGGCAGGTTCGTCTCGGCAGGCGCAACCATCGCACCCGCAACCGCCAGCACCAGCCACACCGCACGCGCGGAAAGCCACCCGGGCAAACGTTCAGCCAACCACGTCATGTAGCTCCTTCAGCACGCGCCAGACGTCAGGCAGATCTCGAAATGGAATGGCATTGGCCTTGTCCGAAAGGGCCAGTGCCGGATTGACATGCGTCTCCATGAACACCCCGTCGCAGCCGGTGGCTACGGCGGCCCGCGCCAGCGCCGGTGCCCAGCGCCCGTCGCCGCCGCTCATCTTCCCGGCGCCGCCCGGCCGCTGCACGCTGTGCGTGGCATCAAACACCACCGGATACCCCAGCTCGCGCATGATCAGCAGGCTCCGCATGTCCGCCACAAGGTTATGATACCCGAAACTCGCGCCGCGTTCAGTCAAAATGATCTTCCGATTGCCGCACTGCTCGATCTTGCCGATCACGTGGGCCATGTCCTCGGGAGCCAGGAACTGCCCTTTTTTGACGTTGATGACGCGCCCGGTCCGCGCAGCCGCCACCAGCAGATCGGTCTGTCGGCAAAGGAAGGCCGGAATCTGCAGGATATCCGCCACCTCTGCCACCACCGCGGCCTGACCCGGTTCATGGATGTCGGTCAGCACCGGCACGCCATACCGCCGCTTGACCTCGGCCAGCACAGCCAGCCCTTCGGTCAGGCCGGGGCCGCGGTAGGAATCCACGGACGTGCGGTTGGCCTTGTCAAAGGAAGCCTTGAACACCAGCGGCACCTTCATCCGGCGCGCCAGGCGTACCAGGCGCCCCGCCAGGTCGAGGCATCCGGCACGCGACTCAATCACGCACGGGCCGGCAATCAAGGCCAGTTCGCCGCCGCCAAAGACCACCTCGCCGACTTTTACTTTCCTCATCATCGCATCCCCGTGATCGGTACTCAGTAATCAGTAATCGGTGATCGGTGATCGGTTACCGTGAGCAGTGATCCATTCGCCGATCACCGGTTACCCGTTACCAATCACTGGCAACCGATCACCGATCACATCCGCCCAAACCAAAAACCGTGTGCTAACGCACCGACGCCTGCTTCCGCATGGCTTCCTCAACATACCCGACATCCTCGGGTGTGTCCACCCCAACCCCCGCATGGTCCGTGACAATCACGCCAATGCGCCCGCCGATGTACATCGCGCGGAGCTGCTCGAGCGACTCCGCGCGCTCCAGCAGACAGGGCGGCTCCTGCACCAGACGCCGGAGAAACGCGCCGCGGTAGGCGTAGATGCCGATGTGGCGCAAGTAGAGCCCGGAGGCCAGATCCGGCTCGCCGTCGCGCGTGCACGGGATCGGCAGGCGCGAGAAATAAAGCGCCGCGCCGTCGCGGTCGATCACCACCTTGACCACGCTGCGCGCCGCCAGATCGCGCGCGGTCGTGATCGGGCAGGCGGCCGTGGCCATGGACCACCCCGGGTTGGACAGGAGGCTTTGCGCCAGCGCGTCGATGAGGGCCGGATCGATCATCGGCTCGTCCCCCTGGATGTTGACGATGATGTCGTCGTCCGCCGACCGGGCAGCCTCGGCTACGCGGTCGGTGCCGGAGGGGTGGTCGGAGCGGGTCAGGACCGCCCGCGCGCCGGTCCCGGCAACCGCCGCCGCAATGCGCGCGTCATCCGTGGCCACAATCACTTCACTGAGCAACCGCGCGCGCTTCGCCGCTGCGACCACCCACGCCACCAGGGGCTTGCCCAGAATCGGATGCAGGCTTTTGCCGGGAAACCGGGTCGACCCCCACCGGGATGGAATCACACCAACAACTCGCATGCGCACACTCCTCAAAACCCGATTGGCAAGACGGCAAGCGGGCTGCCGCTGGCGCACAGCCGATGGGCTGCGTAATCGTTAAGCTGGATTGTCCGGTCTTCCGGCGGTTGAGTCAAGCCCGCGGGCAGGCCTAGTTTTCGATCAAGGCGTGCTGGATGCCATTCCCGGGATGAAGGCAAACAGACATGCCCCGTGCCAGGCCACGCTCCAATAAATGGCGTGGTTGATGGCGAGCGCGTAGAGGCAGGCGATGAAGTCGTCGATCACAATGCCGACGCCTCCGTGCAGGTCCTGCAGGCGGCGGGCCGGCGGCGGCTTGATGATGTCGCAGACGCGGTTGACCACAAACGCCACGGCCAGCATCCATGGCGCCGTCACCAGCGGCAGGCCGATGGTGCAGACAGGAAAGGTCAGCGTCTCGTCCGCCACGATGCGTCCATCGTCCTTGGTCCCCAG
This sequence comes from bacterium, assembly GCA_037144015.1. GTDB lineage: Bacteria > Verrucomicrobiota > Kiritimatiellia > RFP12 > CAIWXQ01 > CAIWXQ01. The sequence continues at coordinate 4,652 of JBAWXQ010000001.1, read as the reverse complement.
CATCTGCTCCGCGGCATCGCAGACCGGAACGGCCAGACCGCTCAGCACCAGCGCAAACGCCACCTGCCCGGCCACCTGCCACGCCGGCGCAGCACCGGAGTGCAGGGACAACACCGCCACAACATAGGCGATCAGCGCGCCGGGCAGCGCGCCGAAGGTTCCAGAGGCCACCGGCGCATACCCCAGGCCAAACCAGGTTGCGACCAGGAGCGTAAAGCGGTCAAGGAGGCGCGGGGGTGAGGACATGGAATCATCCAAGTGGAAGGACACAAAGGCCACAGAGAAAGAGACCCGCGACCCGGCTACTTTTTCCCGGCCCACGTGCCGTCCCTGCCCTGGATCAGGGTCCCGGCCTCGGCCCTGGCCGCAATCTCGGCCGCGCGCAACTGGCCGACCTTGGCGACGTCCGTACCGTTCTTGGCGGCAATCGCCGCGTAGACGGCCTTGCGGTCCGCATTCTCCGCCGCGACGGTCTTCGCGTCGGCGTCCGCAACCTTGGCGGTCGCCTCCAGCAGACCGTCGCGGTTCTCGCCGACGGTCTTGCTCGCCAGCAGCTGCGCCACTGCAGGCTTGCGGGCAAGCATGCTCTGCTTCACCGCATCCAGCCCCTGCGCCTGCGCCGCCAGCGCCAGCCCCAGGAACGTCACGGCCACCAGCATCATTCGCTTGTAATTCATGGTCTGTCTCCCAATTTACGCGCGGCAACACCCTACTTCTTGTCAATGTCCCCAAAAAAGCTGTCCAGGTCCTTCTGCACATGCACGTTCACGTCGATCGTGATGTGAATCGGCTTGACCTCGACCTGGTTGTCGGTCTTGATCTGGCCGCTGAAGCAGCCACCGGCCAGGATGCCGGCCGCCATTACCGCCAGAAATCCGGCGTGTCGCCATGCGAGTCTCATCTGCGCCTCCCTTGCTAGCAGCTTTGTCGGCAAAAAGTTTGTGCAGCGAAAAGGCTAAGCCCGACTAGCTGCTAGCGCAGCTTTCGTGACAGGTCCATGCCAAAATTAAAGAACTCATCCAGTGAACCGCCCAGGTTCACGTTGAGATGCACGGGCGGCGCAGCCGCGTCCTCCGCCGCGCGCCCCTCGATTTGAATTCCCAGGGACGCGTTGGCGCCGCCGCCGGAAAGATCCATCCGGAACAGGGAGTATTGCATATTCTGCAGGGCTGCGCTCACCTTTTGCCGGGTGGCGGCATCGATGCTCCCCTGCTCCATGGCCAGCTCGATCGGGGCGGTGTTGGAAAGCTTGAGGCTTCCCGTCTCGCCGGGCGTCGAATAGAGGTAGCTCTCCGACAGCTTCACCTTCCCCTTGTCGAGCGTCAGCGGGAGGCGCCCGTACAGCCGCCCCGCGCCCGAGCCCTGCAGCATCCGGGTCTGCGCCATCAGGCGCCCCAGCTCGATCCGCTCGGCGTACAGCACCGTCTCCAGCCGCTGTTCGCGCGGGTCGTACGGCACGCCAAAGGCGTGCAGTGAGCCGCCGCACCAGTTGACGTCCGCCTGCTCCACCAGCAGCGCCTCGCGCCGGTACTGCCAGCGCAGTGCGCCGCCATCAAGAGCCAGGTCGCCGGACCGGGCCGAGCGGAACGTCAACACCTGCCCCTGCGGCGTGCGCCAGGCGCGCGGGCCATCCGCCGTCAGGCCGGCGGACAATCCGGACACCTGCCACTTTCCAGACAGGCACCCGACATCGAGGTTCCCGACAGCGGCGGACACTTTTACGCTTGGCGGCAGATCCTTTGCCAGCAGGGCGCTCACCGTGGCCGCAACCTGCCCCGTGACGACCAGGTCCATGTCTGCCAGCCGCCAGATCATGCCGCGCAGCGCCTCGGTGTCAGCCAGCGTGCTGGGCGGCACCTCCGCGGTCACCGCCACCTGCCACGCGCGGCTCCAGTCCGCATACACGCCAAGGCTGGCATGCAGGTTCGCCTCCAGCACGCCAACCGACATCTGCACCGCGGCCGTCTGCCCGGTCAGCGACAGTGCAAACCCTTCCGGAACCAGGTGCACGCCCTGGCATTCGAGGTTGCGCCACGTCAGTCCGGGCAGGCCGGCCACGCGAATCTCACGGTCCACGCATTCCAGCGGCAGCAGCGCCTGCAACCCATCGAGCTGCAGTCCATTCCTGCCGCGCAGCCAGGCACCTGAAATCTCCGCGCGGATGCGAGGCGCGGACCGGGAGGCCAGCCCGCCGGCTTTATCGTTACTCACAGTCACATCCGCGCTGGCCACGCCGCCGGTCAGCTCAGCGGCACGAAACAGCACATTCGTCACGCGCAGGGTCATATCGCCACAGGAGACGGTGCTGCTCCTTTGCCGGCCGACAAACGCGGCGGCGGAAACCCAGGCCGTGGCCGCCATGCCGGTGCCGGATTGCCCGGCGACCGGAGCGGGCAGCAGTTCCACGGTCATGCCGTCCGGATTCTCTCCGCTGCGGCGCATCCGTAACTGCAGCCCGTCAGGCAGCCCCAGCCGCGTATTTCCCGTGATCATCTGCTGCGGCGCCACATTCAGCTCCGCCGCGCAGACGGAAACCCGTCCGTCCGGAGCGCGCGCCAATGTTGCGGATGCGATCATCCGCAGGGGTTCATCCTTGTCGAACGAAACCGCCCCCGCGGGGAGGGTCAGCGACGCCACGCCGGCCGTGACCGCCACGTTCGCACACTGAAACGGGGCGCTTGACCCGAACGACACACCCGCATCCCCGGCCAGCCGGATGCCGCGGCCGGCGCACGAAACCCCGGAAAGATCGACACGTCCGCGCACGACCGCGGGCTGCGAGTGGGTCACCGTGGCCGTGGCCTGAACCACCAGGTCGCGGCAGGCCAGCGCCATGTCCCCGGCCGGCAGCCGTGGCTGCGGCACAATGGCCATGGCCTCGATAGCGCCATCCCACGTCGCCAGGTCCGGGCTGGTGAACACGCCATCGATCCGGAAGACCGGGGCTTCCGGCAATTGCACGGAACCGGTCGGCACGCTGACCTGCGCCGCCTCGTGCGACAACGCCCCGCGTGCCGCCACCTGACACTCCCATTCGGCCTTGCGCGGCGTCAGCTTGACGGCCACGCTGGCGCTGGCCGGCTGCTCGTGGTCATCCGACCAGGCAAAAGCCGGAAAGGAAGCCATGCGCAGACCGACTTGCGCGTTGGCCGTGATGGTGGGGCGCAGGCTGTCCGCCATTTCCCACTGCGCCACGCCGTGCAGGCGCAGATCGTACGTGAAGCTGCAGTCCTGGAGCAGCGTGGCGGCGCGCAGCGAGAGATCGCCCTGCACCAGCGCCGGCCGCCACTGCTCCATGCGGGCCAGCAGCGTGGCGCCGCCGTTCCCGGCGCACAGGTCGCTCCCCTGGAATCGCGGGTTCGTCATGAACCACTGGGCCACGCGCAGCCACTCCTGCACCTGGCTTTCCGGCAGCACGGCCACGAGCCAGCCGTCGCCGGTCTCGAACCGGAAAGCGCCGTTGGCCAGCGTGCCGGCGCGGCCGTAGTCCGAGATGGCAAAGCGGGTCTCGCCCTGCGGGTCGGTCACAGCCGAGGCGTGCAGGCAGATGTCAAACGGCGCGGCGCCGGCCTCCGGGGGCAGCAGGCGCAGGGTGACATTGTCCAGCAGCAATTTCCCCACCTGCCACCGCACCGGGACATCGTCCTCGTCCGCGAGCGGCGACGTGCCGGGAGACAGGCGCCGCAGGCCGGACGGCAGGCCGCAGACGCTCACGCCGCCGGGCGCTGTGCGGAACTGCAGCAGGCCGCCGTCGACATCCACCTGCGCAACGCCATGCCGCCACAAGCTCCCCGGAGAGAAGCGGGCCTCGAGGCGCTCGATCCGCGAAACCGGATCGTTGGTGCCGAACTGGAGCGCGGCACGCAAATGCCAGGGGGTCAGCCGTTCCACACGCACCTGGATGGCGGAGAGGTCCCGCACGCGCAGATACTCGCAGATCAGGGCGTTGGCCAGGCGCGGCAGCCAGCCGGTCGGCGCCGTAGCCGTAGCCGCACCCACCGCCGCCAGCAGCGCGAGAAGCAACCAGAGCCGGCGGCGCAGCCGCCTGTGCAAGTCCGGCGACGGCGCCGGACTTGCATCAGGGATTTTGTCCTCTTTGGCTGGCATGGCATTTTCCCACGATCACATGAACAATCGACAAGGATACACGCAACGAGGAGCAAAGACAAGATGACGAGTCGTCCTCAGCCGTAGATTTGGAAGGCTGTCGCGCGCGTAGTCGGTTAGCGGTCGGTTAGCGGCAGGGGGCGGCGGGAAGGTGATGCGTTGCCTTTAACACTTTGCGGTTGGCTGCGGATCGGGTGGCAAGCGGGGCGGTGGGTGGAGGGTGGGAGGCAGGGAGGGAGGGAGGGAACCGCAAAACCGCAGAGTTTTGGTTTTTGATGGGGGCGGGGTCGCGCTGGGCAGGATCGCCATATCGACAGTCGATAAAGCAGTTCGACGAAGCGTAGACGACAACGTGTGGGACGAAGTGTGCGATTACAGTGTGCGACGAAGCGCGGGAACTAGCTGTCATCGCTAACCGTGCCACGCCACACTTCGTCGCTTTCTTCGTCCCACACTTCGTCGTCTACGCTTCGTCGGCAGACATCGGCGGGACAGCCCGCAACCCAATCTTTGTCGCGAGCTTTGTCGCGAGCTTTGTCGACAAA